>JAMORD010000135.1 GCA_027063755.1 bacterium
TAAATCCAGAGATGTCCATATACTATCATATAGTTTATCCCTCCGCCTTTCGCATCTACCTACATCGGAAAAGTCGGCACATGATATAAGAAAATCTGACAGTATATAGAGTCTATCTTGTACAACCCCCTTAAACATATCATCTATACGAGAGTTTTTCTTAAGTAACCCCATAATATAGTCAAAAAATACATCGGCATCAACATGCACATCAAAGCCAACCACAGAGAAATATGTAGCGCTTAGTCCCCCAATAAGCCGTGTTTTCTGCGTAATCATATACATCACCTCTGAAAAAGGGGGAGGTTTCCCTCCCCCTTCATACTACCAGATGAAACCAGCCTTTATACCTTAAATCTACTGATAATCTCAGAGAATGTCTTAGCCTCGTCTTCTATCCTCTCAACAGCACGCTGAAGCTGTTTGGTTACCTCTTCCATGCTCTGGGTAGAAGCAGAAATTTCCTCTGCTGTCGCGCTGTTTTCCTCTGCCACCGCAGCAACCTGTTCTATAGAACTGGATATTACACCTATCTGATTCCTAATAGATTCTACCCCCTCTATAATATCGTTGATACGCACAACGATCTCTTGTGTATCCTCTCCTAATTTAGCCGTTTCATCGGCAACCTGCATGAGTTTATGGCCTTCTTCTTCAAGCATCTTGAATTTCTCTTCTATGCTCTTCACAACATACTCTATCTTGTTAAGCAGACCTCTAAGAATGTTTCTAATATCAGATGCACTCTCTTCAGATCTCTCTGCCAGTTTTCTAATCTCATCGGCAACGACGGCAAAGCCTCTTCCTGCCTCACCGGCACGGGCTGCCTCTATGGCTGCGTTAAGGGCAAGAAGGTTGGTCTGCTCGGCTATCTCTGTAACACTATCCACGATAGAAGATATGTTTTCTGCCATGTTATTAAGTTCTTCAAGAGAAGAAACCAGCTCACCCAAGCTGTCAACCTGACTCCTCAAATCTGTGGCTATCTGTACAACATTTTCTGCATTGTTGGCAAGGGCATTGATGGTATTTTCTACAACACTTTGAGATGCACGGGCATTTTCAGCCATCTGCTCAACACTTTCCATAATCTGTGAAGCGCTCTCTGCAGCACCAGTTGCCTCATTGGCCTGCTGTGTTGCAGCCTCTGCAAGTTGAGAAACGGCATCGGTTAGTTGAGCTATGCTGTCATTCATATACTCTGCAGAAGAAGTAAGCTCATTGGCAGATTCCTTCAGCGAACCTGTGGCTTTAATAACCCTAAGAACAAAATCTTTTAGTGTATGGGCAAGGCTCTGCAGTGCTTCAACAAGAAAGCCTATTTCTGTCTTATGTGGATACTCAGGTATTTCCACAGTAAGATCACCTTCAGCAACTTTCATCGCGGCAATGGCAATGGTATCCAACTGTCCCAGCATTCTATAAATAAAGAGATAAACGATAATACCTGCCAATATAGCCAGTATGATTATGACAATAATACTCTTGCTTTTAACAGCAGCATATGTAGCGTAGTAGCTATCATAAACTTTATACCCCAGTATCCAACCATTGTTTAGGTGGGCTATTCTCATACGAAAATGTCCTATTTTATCTTTACCCTCTATCCACTCTCCATCTTTGGCATTTTCTATCTGAGACCATAGATTCTTGAGATTCTCTATTTGCTCCTGAGAAAAACCTGCCTTCTTCACCTTCTCTTCATATATCTTCTTATACTTTGCACCGTCATCTCCTTCAAACAACTTATATTTTTCTGGATCCAGTGCAATACCAGTAATATTGGGATCGGGATGGGCAACAATAATAGAATTCTTTGCCAAGAGAACAGGAAGGGCTATCGGTTTATCCCCTGACTTCAAAACGGCGTTCTGAACCATCTTGGTAAGGGGAGCAAGCTCAAAATCAACCCCCACAACACCGGCAACTTGTCCATCAACATCAAATGTCTTTGCCAATGTAACGATAACATCACCTGTATTAGCATCTATATATGGATCGGTATATACAATCTTGCCGGGATTAGCTATAGCAAGTTTGTACCATGGTCTAACACGGGGATCATATCCACCCTCTTCAGGAACCCAAAACGAACCCTCTATCATACTTCCATCCTCATATCCTGCATAAAGCCAAAGCAAATCCCCTTTAACGGCCTTCCACGATGTATGAATAGTAGAATATACCTTAATATAATTTCTCAGAAGCATGCATTCATCTTGGGTCAAAGTCTGATCGGCACAGGCCTTTGCTACAAGCTCCCGTCCCTTCTCAAGGTTTTCCTCAGAAGAGAAAATATTATTCCAATCCGTTAGCTCCGCAACACCGTATTTTGAGGCAATATCCATAAGCAAACGCTTGGCCTTTAACGGCTCAGTTAGTTGAATACCGGAAAGTGTTTCTACGGTATTATTAAGTGGAGCCTCACCTGAAGATTTGAACCAATCAGACATATCCCCTGCCAAAGTTTTTTCAATAGACGAAACATTAGTATCCATAGACTCCACGGCAAAGCTCTTAAAACCACTAAGCACAATTCCACCAATGATAGATGACAATGCAATAACCATTACAAGACCAAAGATAACAATCTGCTTTTTCAAACTTGACCTCTTGGAGTATGTGTCCTTCATAACACAGCTCCCTCCTCTCAAGAATTCATATACCCCCGCACATTAGAAGGTTATCTATTATTTATTTTACTACCAATATTGGCATTTGCTAAACTGATATAGAAACATGAAAAGGAGGGGTGTATATGATCATATCTGAAAAAATCATATCGGCATTTTTAGAAACCATTCGCGAAGACATGAAGTTTGATATGGAAAAAGAAGAAAATGACAAGTGGACGCTATATTTTTCCACCGATGCATGGGAGGAGAAACTCCCCATCACCGTCAGACTGGTAAGAGATGAGCAAGGAACTCCTGCTATGCTCCTTATATATCACAGCATTGAGGTCAATATCGAAGACTTGGGAAAAGACGATCTCTTGAATATATTGGCACTAAACAGAGACATTAATTTTGCCAAGATAGCACTCTTAAAAGAGGAAGAGGGCATAATCGGTGTCACCATGGAAATGCCAACAGTAGACATCAGCGTTGAAGAGCTACTTACGGGACTGGTCTCTGTTGTTCAAGGGGCTATGGTATTTCACACCTTTATTGATGGCATATCTCACAGAGTAGGATTTAGAATACCCAAAAGGAAGTAATGTGATATAATTTCAAACTATGGATATATATACACTGATCATCAACGCTCTGAAAGTGGGCTATCTGGCATACGGTGGCGGTGGCACAATGATTGTGCTTGTGCACCGCTTGTTTGTAGAGGCCGGCTATCTGTCAGAAGATCTATTCTCCCGTATGGTAGGCACAACCTTTCTTGTGCCCGGTCCATTTGGTATTAATATTGGTGCATTGGCAGGCCTTGAGGTGGCTGGAGCCCTCGGTGTTGTCATCATGGTGCTTGGTATCATCGCACCATCGTTTACCATCATGCCTATTCTGTGGAAACTCATGGGGAATATGCCAGACAATCGGTGGACTATAGGTTTTAAAAAATCAACAAAGGTTATAGGATGGGCCCTAAGTTTCTTTGCGGCTATTTTAATATCAAAAACAGTAGTTGTGCACGTAGGGCACACACTTGCCATTGCGATAATCATATACGCACTCATATGGATAGGAATGATGTATAAATACAAAATACACCCCGCTTGGTTTATCGGCTTCACCATGATACTCGGTGTGATATTAGGGATGGTGGGAATTGTATGACGCTATGGGAAATATTTATCACATCAATGAAAATCGGTCTTTTGTCATATGGCGGAGGCAATACAACAATTGTGCTCTTTCACAGGGAATATGTAGAAAAGAGAAAACTCATAGACGATGAAACATTCTCACACATGATTGGACCATCTATATTTGTACCTGGTCCTTCTGGGCTCAACATCGCTTATGCCACCGGTCTTGAGGTTCACGGCGTAGCTGGGGCTATTGTATCTATGTTTGGGCTTATGCTTCCTCCTCTGCTTATTGTTATACCCTTGTGGATTCTGCTGAAAAAAACAGCAGAAATACCGGCATTATCGGGACTAAAGCTGGCACTTAAGGTTGTCGGAGGCACAATGGCACTTTATGCCGCTGTAGTCATTCTGGAAAGAATCTTAGCGGAAAAGACAAAAGTCAAGATAGCATCTATTATATACGGTTTAGGCATCGTCACATTACTCGCTCTGAAGGTTAATCTCATTCTCGTTGTTATACTCAGCCTTATCGTAGCCCCCCTCATGGGTATATTTGTGGATACATGAGTATAACACCTCTGTAAGCTGCCTTGCCCTATCTATAGGCAAATAGTCAAAGGCCTCCTTTTCCGGCCTGTAATACAAATAGCCATCTTCCGTTTTCTGAAGTATTCTCTGAAGAATGGACTTATCTACCCTATAGGGAATCACACCTCTAACACCGCCATCGTGGACGATAACATACACAACATCGGTTGTGGGAGTATACTCTGGATATGCACTTTTCAATACAGAATCAAGACATTCACTGCTGCCTATGGTGACACTGGCATCAAGTGGTGGTAAAGTGCCATACACAATGGCAACAATACCATCAGATATGGGAAGCACATGTCCTTCATAAGGCGGAGGAGGGGCTATAAGTGCCCCTCCCCACCAGAAAAATATCACCACAAGAACCACAAAGGCTATAACATACAACCAATCTCTCATCACTATTTTTACTTATGGGAATTGAAAAATCCTTTGATATCTTCTGTAAGCTGTTGAGCTGCCGTTGCCGAAAGCTGGTAAGCATTTCCATTCCAAAGAATAATAGAGATAGGCTCTGTCGCCGTGTCTATATAGTTATCTAAAGACTTAAGCGAATCTTCCGGCAACTCACCTATAAATACCCCTCTAACATTCCCATCGTAAAAATAAAATGCCAGGGGAACCCCCATCTGATCTTCTTTTATACCCGGATAGGCCTCTTTATATATCTTTACAAAAAATTGCTGGGTATCTTTAGTAGCCCCATATCCGGGATTAACCTCCACAAAGCACATACCATTTTTACCAAACACATTTGTTGCATATCCCTTCAGAGCACGGCAATGAGGACAACCCTCTGTGCCAAATATTACAAGCCCCCGCTGGGGTGGACACTGTGCATTTACCGACACATTACTTTCATTACCTGTTTCTGCACCGCTACCATTTGAGGGAGTATTATTATTTCCACATCCCACAAATGACAAAGCCACCGCC
>JAMORD010000136.1 GCA_027063755.1 bacterium
GGTCAGATAGATATATTCTTTGACATTGACGGTCAGAGACCCACAACCTGGCATGGTAGCATATCTGTGCTAATAGGTCCTGAAGGTGGGCTAACAGATGATGAAAAGTCAAAGCTTCTTTCTTCTGGGGCTACTGCCATTTCTCTTGGCAAAGGCGTTTTAAGAGCAGAAACTGCGGCAATTGTTGGTATATCTATCATGGCTTATGTAGGAGGAATGCTGTGATGAAGGTAGGTGTTTTTTATTTTGGGTGTAAAGTCAATCAATATGACCTTGCCCGTATAACAACGGCCCTTAAAGAGGTCTCTGTTAATGTAAAAGTTGGAGAGATTGGAGATATCAACATTATTGCCGGTTGTGTGGTAACCCATAAAGCTGAGAGAGAGGGATTAAGGCTTATTAGAAAAATAAGGAAACAGAGTCCCGATGCCACGATTTTTCTTATGGGATGTTTGGCTGTGCATAGGGGGGAGGAACTGCTTAGACAGGGACTCATAGATGATATGTTTCTTACAAGAGACGATGAAATCGTAAGGCTGAAAGAAATATTGTCAAATCTACTTAATGTGTCCCTTGCGATGCCGGAAAAGGTTGAACTTTTAGAGCACAGTAGGGCATTTTTAAAAGTACAAGATGGATGTACTTATCAGTGTGCCTTTTGCCTTTCTCGTATTACCCGTATATCTGTAGTTTCATATGACCTTGAAGAGAAGATAGAAGAGCTGCGTAGAATCATGCTTGGTGGTATTTCAGAGGTTGTTATTACGGGAATCAATCTTATGTTGTGGACCGATGGAACCCATGATGTTTCTTATTTGCTGCTAAAACTTGCCGATGAAGCCTATCGTTTTGGTGGGCGTATTCGCATATCCAGCATATATCCCGACAAAAAAATGTTTTCTTTAACACCTTTATGGACTCATCCCGGTGTAGCCAATCATATGCATATATCTGTGCAAAGTGGTAGTGGAAAAGTACTTAAGGATATGAATAGAGCCAATTATATTCCAATTCTTGATGAGTATCTTCCTCAGGTAAGAGAAATAGATCCAGGTTTTGGTTTTAGTGGTGATTTTATTGTTGGTTTTCCAACTGAGACAGAAGAAGATTTTAATGAAACTGTGGAATTTGTAAAGAGACATATGTTTAACAAGCTTCATGTATTTCCATATTCACCTCGCATAGGAACTCCAGCATACAACCTTAAGACACTGCCGTCTCATATACTTAAAGAGCGTGGTCGCATATTGCGTGAGGTCGGAGAGTCTTTGAAACACGCCTTTGTTGAGAAACTTAATGGCATATCAAGGCCTGCTGTGTTTTTGCATGGTAAAGAGCCTCGTGTTCTGTTTGACAACTATATCTACATGCAATATGCAGAACCATTTTATGGCATAAGAAAGCTTCCCATAGATGCCACAAATGTCCTATAGATATGCATTCCCTCTTGCATATTGCTCATAAATTTTAATGAATATTCTAAAAAATACCCACTTTGTGATACAATATCCGTGTAAATTTTGAAAAAGGGGGTATTTATATGGAAAGACCAGAAATAAAAATGCCACTTCCAGGGCCAAATGCAAAACGTGTTGTAGAGGAAGACAGAATGTACATTTCTCCTTCTTACACAAGAGACTATCCGGCCGTTATAGAAAAGGGAGAAGGAGTATGGCTATGGGACATTGATGGCAACAAGTTCCTTGACCTGGCAGCAGGTATTGCCGTTAACTCCACAGGACATGTTCATCCTAAGGTAAGAGATGCCATTATAGAGCAGGCACAAAAACTTATCCATGTTGGTGGTACTGATTTCTACTATGAAATACAGGTTAAACTGGCCAAGAGACTGGCTGAGATTGTCCCTGTTGCCGGTGAGAGAAAGAAGGTATTCTTCGGCAACTCCGGAACTGAGGCCGTTGAGGGTGCAATTAAACTTGCCAGACATAAGACAAGAAGACCCATAATTATTGGTTTCTTGGGTGGTTTCCATGGCCGCACAATGGGAACATTGGCATTGACTGCATCTAAGGCCATTCAGAGAAGATACTTTGCACCAATGATGCCACAGGTTGTGCATATTCCATATCCTGATCCATACCGTACTCCATTTGGCGTTCCTAAAGAAAAGGTTACCGATGTTGTGCTTGAGTATCTTGATAAGGTGTTTCACACCATTGCCCCACCTGAAGATGTTGCCGCAGTTGTTGTAGAGCCTATTCAGGGTGAGGGTGGCTACATTGTACCTCCAGAAGATTTCTTCCCCAGACTGAAGAAGATGCTTGAAGAGTATGGCATTCTGCTCATCACCGATGAGGTTCAGAGTGGTGTGGCCCGTACCGGTAAGTGGTATGCCATTGAACATTGGGGTGTTAAGCCTGACATCTTGACAACAGCCAAAGGTATAGCATCTGGTATGCCTATTTCTGCATTTGTTGCCAGCGATGAAATCATGGATTGGCCTCCAGGTGCTCACGGTAATACATTTGGTGGTAACCCTGTGTCTGTTGCTGCATCTCTTGCGACACTTGATGTTTTAGAACCACTACTGCCACAGATTGCCGAGGTCGGAGAATATACTATGAAGAGACTGAGAGAACTTCAGGATAAATATGAAGAGATTGGCGATGTCAGAGGTAAAGGTCTCATGATCGGTATAGACTTTGTTAAAGACCGTGAGACCAAAGAGTATTACAGTGAGTTTAGAAACGCTGTCCTTCACGAGGCATTCCATAGAGGCCTTATCATGCTTCCATGTGGATACAGCGTTATCCGTGTGTCACCACCTCTTATCATTACTAAAGAGCACATTGATGTGGCCGTTGAGATACTTGACGAGTCCATTAAGGCAGCAAGGGAGAAAGTTGCCAAAAAATAATCATATTTACAGGGTAAATGTAAGGGGCGGTGCAAACCGCCCCTTTTTGTTGTTGAAAATACATACTTTTTAAAACTGTGTCGTGCAGTTGCTTCCTTAAATTAGGAAGTGCTATGGCACTACTATTGTATTGTTTAAAGAGTTTTAGCATACTGTATGTAAAACCGCGTATAGGGGGATTGCTACAACTTATGAAAATAGAAGTTATGTATCAGGATTGAAAAAATATAGGGATATTTAGGTTATTGTCTATTGGGGAAAAATTACCACTGATAATATCGTGGAAAATGTTTTGTTTATATATTTGAAACAACTGAACTTGAGTAAATTAGACAATGTAAAATAAGGAGAACCAAGGTCATTTCATTACCACAAGGTTACTTTAGTAGCGTGTATTAATGTTTCTGGTGTATTTTCCGATTATCCTAATGGAGGAGGTGGTAGTTATGGAAATAGGTGGCGTCGGAAATACCTATGCAATGATGTCCAAGGCTTCCGCTACAGGTGATGTTCAGAGACAGATTGCTATGAAAATTGTAAAAGACCAGGCAGCCGCACAAGAAGAGCTTATTCAGAAGCTCATTGTAGAAAGTCAGGTAAAAACACCGCAGAAATCTCCTTACAGATTTGATACTTACGCCTAAGCTATGTTCGTAGGCTCCCCCACCAGGGGGAGCCTTTTTACGAAGTGCCATCCATGCTAAAAGAGTATACCGTATACTGTTGTGGCTGCTTGTTGCTCTGGTATTTATAAATCCATGTTTGATGTTTTCTTTGCCATTCAGACAGCCAATGTATGGGTGATTTTCTTTGCACCGATGGTTATTATGGCATGGGCATGGTCTGTATGGAAGTGTAGGAATACATGGTAATTACTCCAGTCTCAGTTCTATAGTGTCGCCTGCCTTCAGTGGAGCGGAGTATCCTGCCTTTGTGCCGTTGATATATATGGTGATTTTCTTTCCCTCAGACATGAGGGCCGATATCATATCTGGCACTTTAGACAGCACCGATGCCACAATGTCTCCCGGTGTGTATGGAATGTCTTTATTGCCTACAGAGCTTATGATATGTATGATATCGGTTGCCATGTTATCCTGCGTTTCTGAGATGTTTTCCATATGCTCTTTCTTTATGGTCTTTAGGTATATGGTTTGTATTTGGCTCAGTGGTGTTTCGGGAGCCAACTCGCTTTCTGGTATCAGTTTTCCGTATTGTGATTGAAGTGATATAATCAAGTCTTCTACAGTTCTCGGCTGTAAGTGATAAGTTTCACCATCTGATATCTCAGATACAGGTGTATTTTCCCTATCGGTTAGCGTAAAGTCTATAGAAACAGGATTACCGTCAATAAATACCTTAGGGGCAACCTTATTAATAACTTCGTCTGCAGTAGGTATATATATGGGAGCATTTTCTCCTTTGATAATGAGGATGTCATCACCGTTATGTAGTGGGGTGTCAAGAGACGCCTCTTTTCCCGAAACAGTAATCTTGGGGGGTTTTCCCATCATACCGGGGAACGATACAAGTTTGTCATCAACAGTAATAACAGTACCCGGTGATGGTTTACCGTAGAAACTTTTCAGAGAGAGGCCCAGTCTTGCCATTGCCTCTTTGACAGTAGGTGAAGTTAGACTAAATAGACTAATGGGTATACCGTTGAGTGTTACCTTTATTAAAGGAACACCTTGATGTTCTGCTGCTAGCAAAGTTGTACCTACGGCAACAGCCCATGCTGGGTCTGATAGTCTCCGAGGCAAAATCTTAAAACCTCTTCCCATAGGAAAACGTATGCCTACACGCTCAAGGGGAAGCGATAGCTTTTCGGCAAGCATTTCCCTAATAAGTGGTGTGCGGGAGCCACCTCCAACAAGTATAACGGCCCTTGGCGTATCACCACCAAGTGAAAGGATTTTTTCTGCTATTTGTGATGTTAAATCGTCTACAACAGGTCTTATAGTTTCAATATACTCGTCTCTTGTTATAACAACTTTGTTGCCCAGTATATCTCTTGTGGCAACTTCTCTGTCTGCAGTAAGTTTTATCTTAATTCGTTCTGCGGTCGTAAATGGTAGCAGGTACCTGTTTGATAATGCCTCAGTAATCTCATCGCCGGCAATGGGAATGACATCATATCCTACAATTTTTCCATCTTTGCTTATGGATATGTCGCTGGTACCTCCTCCAATGTCTACAAGGGCCAGATGAAAATAGCGTATTTCTGGTGGAATGGTAGATGTTATTGCCGCAATAGGCTCCAAAGTAATAAACGATACTTCCAATCCTGCCAGCTCGGCTGATTTCATTAAGGCATAAACTGGTTGTTCGGGTAAA
>JAMORD010000137.1 GCA_027063755.1 bacterium
TATAAACTCTCATATGAAAGGGGGGGCAAAGTTCCCCCCCTTGTTTTATATTATTGGGGGGCGTTTATGAATATAAGACAATTAATGAGGAAACATTACGATAAGGCTGTTATATCTCTTAGTGGTTTTTTTAGTGGTAATGTCCCGATCGATGAATATACACTCGTTATAGGAGTAGATATGGGAACTCATCATTTGATTGAAAAAGCTATTATCCCTCATGTAGTAATTGGTGATTTAGATTCTATATCGCACATAGATTTGCTTTCTGTATTGAAAACAAAGTATCCTCCATACTTTCTTATTTCTAATTGGGACAAAGACTATACCGATGGGCAGCGTGCTATAGAGATTGTTTATACATTGGGTATTCGTCACCTAATAATTATCGGTATTATGGGGGGTGAAATAGATCATTTTATGGGAAATCTTTCACTGTTTAGGATGTACAACCATCTCTTTGACGCGATGATAGGTTATACGGGATATCAGTCTATAGAACTTATAGAGGGAGAAAGAATTTATACATTACCTTATGGTATGCCGATTTCATTTGTTCCATATGATAATGAAGTTGTCTTGACACTACACGGTGTGTATTGGGAAGTTGAAAATAAGTTGTTTAAACGCAATGAGCTACCACCTATATCTAACATAGTTGTAAAGGAAGAAGTTGTAGTTAATAGTGATGGTAAGCTATGGGTTATTATTGGTCGTGAGGATAAACCTTATCTGTTAAAATACCCTCAGGAGGGAAGGTGATGCGATATGAAAGCCATTGCCATTGTTGGAGATCATAACAGCGGGAAAACAACACTGGGTAAGAAAATTGTAAAGATACTTAAAGACAAAGGGTATGAACCTATTGTTTACAAACATACACCCCGTACAGAACACTTTGCCGATGAGGGGAAGGATACAGAGCAATATTTATCGGTCGCCGATGCCGTTGTGGCTACCGGTAAAGATGCTTATGCCATTTATGTTAGGGGACATTTACCCCTTCATAAACTATTTGCCCTGATGAGGGATCTTGGTGCAGATTTTCTTGTATACGAAGGTACACCTCAAGGACTACTTATTCCTTGGATAAAAGTTGGCACTGGTAAAGGAGATAGTCCTTATACATTGTGGTATGTTGAAGATCCTATGTCTTTTACAGATGCAGAGGTAGAAGAGCTTGTTGACGATATATTGAAACGGGCATGGACTATTCCTATGATGCTGAATTGTGGCAAGTGTGGAGTAGACACATGTCAGGAATATGTAGATGCCATCTTATCTGGGGAAGAGAAGACATGTGTCTTGTGGGATAGTAAAATGCGTATTATTGTTAATGGTAAGGAGGTACCACTTGTGCCATTTATTGAAAAGCTCTATCGTTCCGTTATAGAGTCTCTGGTTGATAATCTTAAAGGGGTACCTAAAGACTACAATTCTGTGGAGATTTATTTAGGGAGGGAAAGCCATGAAGATTGAAAAATATGCTGTTATTACCCCCGAGGCAATAGCTAAATGGATAGAGAAGGATATGAAGAATGTCTATGGGGTTAAACCTGCTAGCTCATGGCATCCTTCTCAGTATATAGAACTATTTAAAGAAAAGATACATGCTTATAGACCCGGTGTGTTTGTTGGTATAGAGCATAATGTTCCAAACATTATATTGCATGTAGTGATTAGAGGAGAGATGCCCACAGCTGTAATAGTGAAGAACCTTAGAGAAATGATAGATTATACTCTTAGAAAGAAAATGGGGATCAAAAAGTATATGCTTGATATAAAACTGCATGTTTCATAGCTGGAGGTGAAAAATAGTGAAGCCAGTGATTTCGGCTAGGGATCTTAGGGAACTGTTTATTGGAGGTATAAATGCGGTAGAAAAATATCGCGATAATATAAATGATCTCAATGTTTTCCCTGTTCCAGATGGAGATACAGGTACTAATATGTATCTTACCCTTCAAAGTGTTAAAGCACTTATGGATAGGGAGAACCCTACAACTTTTCCACATCTTGGAAGCGTTATATCTAGTGGTAGTTTAACAGGTGCTAGGGGAAACTCTGGTGTTATTTTATCCCAGATATTTAAGGGATTTGGTAATTATCTTAAAAAATTTAAAGAGTCCGAAATGAAACCCAGACATTTTATTGAAATGCTTGATTGTGGTAGAAAAACGGCCTATTCTTCGGTAGTAAAGCCTGTGGAAGGTACAATTCTGACACTTATTAGGAGAGTGTCTGAGGAACTGTATCCTCAGAGGGAAAAGTATGTAGATTTTGAAAATATGTTTGAAGATTTAATAAAAGTTTCTAAGGAAACGGTAAAGTTAACCCCTACTATGCTTGATGTTTTAGCTGAGGCTGGTGTAGTAGATGCCGGGGCCTATGGACTTACGATTTTCTTTGAGGGGATGCACTCTGTTTTAACGGGAAAAGAAGTCGTTATATCAGAAGAATTTACCCCTGAGAAGAAACCAACGCTTATGATGGAAGGAGAGAGCAAGTATCCATTTTGTACAGAGTGTTCTGTTGTCTTTAAAGATGATTTTGATTTGGAGTCTTATCTTGTTGGAGTTGGCGATTCTATTGTTATTGGTAAAGATGGAGATGTCGTTCATTTCCATGTGCACACTGACAGACCTCTTGAAGTGCTATCTGAGGTCACTAAGCATGGTCGCATTATTAAGATAAAGGTTGACAATATGGATGCCCAGATGGAAGGGCTGATGGCAGAAGAGAAAAAGAAAGACCTTGCTATTGTTGCTGTTGCCGATGGTGAGGGATGGGCGGAGATACTGCAGGGATTGGGAGTTGATGTTATTGTTTCTGGTGGTCAGACAATGAACCCCAGTGTTAGACAACTTGCCGATGCAGTTAAACATGCTCCTGCCGATACTGTTATTCTAATGCCAAATAATAAAAATATTGTTGGTGCTGCTCATCAGGTAGATAAGATAGTTAAGAAAAATGTGTATGTTATTCCTACACATTCTATGCAAGAGGCCGTTGCTATACTTATGAATCTTGAACCGGGTATGCATCCTGACGAAATATTGCAAGTTGCCCGTGATGTAAGAGATGAGATCATTGTTGGTTCTATTACACGAGCTGTTAGGAAATCTAAGGTAAACGGAAAAGATATAAAAGAAGGGATGGCCCTTATCATTGTTGATGATGATTTACTTGATGTAGCCGATACCATTGAAGAAGCCTTAAAGAAGTTAGTATCTTATATGGTAGATGAAAAGGATGTATCTATGGTGTCGGTGTTTGTTGGAGAGGATAGAACTGTAGAAGAAACCGAAGAACTGCTAGAGAACATTCTTGGCGATAATAATGATGTTGACTATGAAGTGCACTTTGGGGGGCAGAAGGTTTATCCCTATATGGTGTTGGGTGAGGTGTAGTGAGGCAAATTGGTCTATATAAAGAACTCAAACCTATTATGCAGAAGGTTCTTGAAAGTAAAAAATTTTCTACGGAAGATAGACAGAGAGTTATATCATTGCTTGATATATATGCCAAATATATACCTCCGGCGCTGGCCATTAGTGCGAAAAATATAGCTCATAAACTGCGTTTATGGGCTGATATGGATAAGACAGATAGGGGAGGGACTGTAAAGTCCCTCCTTAAGTTTTTGAATATGCTGTCTGGGTACGGCGAGGCTGCAACAGGTAACGATGAAGGACTGTTTTCTGTTCAAGAGGAAGATACCGTTATAAGTAATACACTGAAGTGGCGAAAGACCTTTATTGATAAAGCTGTAAGAGATACAAAGATAAAAGAGCGCCCATGGAAGATTGATGTCAAATATGTAAAAGGGGTAGGCCCTAAGAAGGCGAAAGCCCTAAAAGAAAAGCTTGGTGTTTCGTCTGTTTGGGATATTGCCCATTTATTGCCTCTAAGAGTAGAACCCCGTGTTGCCAAGACAGGGATATCTCCAGATGATATGGGTAAGTTAGTGACATTAGAAGGTATCGTATCCTATATCAAACCTGTTCCCATTAAAAGTGGACGCAAACTAACGATAGTAGCATTGAAAACATCTGCAGGGCAGATATCCATAAAAGTGTGGGGGAGTCAGTACTGGGTAAAGAATATTAAGGCCGGAGATAGAATCAAGGTTACAGGCAAACTGAAAAGAGATAGAAGTGTAGGACTTACTCTAGAGGGAGTTAATGCACATCGTGTGAAGAAAATAGATACCTCTATGTTTAGTCAAAATATAGATGTGGATACATATGATGATTTTCCCCTTGAGGCCATATATCCAACACTGGCTGAAGTGTCACAGGGGTCAATGAAAAAGATTGTTAGAAACGCTTTGCGTATGTATATGGGAGCCATTGATGATTTATTACCTTCAAGACTTGTTCGCGAGCTTGATGAAGAAAAAACATATCGTGAAAATCTTATGGCACTTCACTTTCCTCTCAGCCTTGCAGAGTGGGAAGATGCCCGTCGTGCTCTAGCACTCAGAGAGATATTTGCCATTCAACTTGTACTTGCCTATCAAAAGAAAGAGATAAAAGGAAGCGAGGGTATATCTTACACCGTTAAACCTGAGTGGGAAGATGAATTTTTTTCCTCTCTGCCGTTTCGCTTTACCGATGACCAGATGAAAGCGTGGGAGGAGATAAAAGCGGATATGCAGAGTCCCCATCCGATGAACAGACTTCTTCAGGGTGATGTTGGTTCGGGAAAGACAGTTGTTGCCGCTCTTGCTACATATGTAGCTGCCAAAAATGGTAAACAGGTTGCTATACTTGTGCCCACCTCTGTTCTTGCTGGACAACATTATATGGTTTTTAGAAGATATTTAGAGCCACTGGGTATAGATGTTGAACTTCTTCTTGGTTCTATGAAGACATCAGAAAAGGAAAAGATCCGTCAAATGATACGCTCTGGTATGACCAGTGTCGTTGTGGGTACCCATGCGCTTATACAGGAAGATGTAGAATTTAGAGATTTGGGGTTTGCACTTATAGACGAGCAACATAAATTTGGCGTTATACAGAGGGCAAGTCTTCTTGCCAAGGCAAGGGATGTTATGCCTGATGTGCTCGTTATGACGGCGACGCCTATACCGAGAACGGTTGTTATGACGGTTTATGGTGATCTTGATGTGTCTACAATCAAACAAATGCCACCGGGAAGGGCTGGGGTAAAAACTATATGGAGGCGTTCTAAATATAGAATGCTGGTATATGCCGATGTAAAAAAGTATCTTGATAAAGGAGAACAGGCATATATTGTTGTGCCATTTATTGAAGATTCAGAATACGAGGCATTTAAAGATGTTATGTCTCTTGAACAGGTGCTTGAAATTGTTAGACAGCAGTTTAAGGAGTATCGCATAGGTGTTCTTCATGGTCGTATGACAGAAGCCGAAAAGCAAGAGGTAATGAGACAATTTAGAGACCATGAGATAGATATTCTTGTTGCCACACCGGTTATTGAGGTTGGCATAGATGTTCCCAATGCCACAGTTATGGTAATAGAAAGTGCAGATCATTTTGGTCTTGCCTCTTTGCACCAGCTGAGGGGAAGAATAGGTAGGGGTAATAAGCCTGGTGTTTGTTATCTTATTGCCGACCCTAAGAGTGAAGAAGGAAAAAAGCGTATGGAAATTATGGTGAAGTATAGTGATGGGTTTAAGATAGCAGAAGAAGACCTGAAATTAAGAGGTCCTGGTGAGCTTATAGGTACGAGACAGCATGGTTTTTGGGGTATGAATGTTGCAGATCTTTTAAAGGATACAGATCTTATAGATCCCGCAAGAAAATTAGCATTTCAATATGTTGAAGAAGTTGATAATATAAAAGCAGATGCACCGTATCTGTGGGATTACCTTATACATGTATTTGGTAAGGATAAGATGGAACTCATAGTTGTTGGTTAGGGGGGAAGGTTGTGAATATACGGTCGCTAGTGAAAAAGACACTTCTCATGGTAGAACCGTTTAGTGTAGAACCCATAGAGGGATATATAAGGTTGTCGCTTAATGAAAATCCTACACTTCCACCTATGGTAGTAAAAACGGCCTATGAAAAGGCCTGGGAGTATGTTAACAGATATACTCCTCTAGAGATACTTGAGGAATTTAAAGATGAGGTATCCCTATACAATAATGCGTCTTCACATAACATCTTTGTTGGACCAGGTGCCGATACAATTCTTACATATATTGCCGATGCCTTTTTATGGGAAGGTAAAGTAGCTTCTATGCTTAGGTATACATATCCAGTATATGCTGAAGAGACAATTAAACGTGGTGCTAAAATTGATTTTATTCCTATGGATGAGACATTTAGCTCTAAGTTGGAGGATATTGTAGAGCATGCCAAGAAGGCCGATGTGCTGTTTCTATGTAATCCTAATAATCCTACGGGAAATCTTGTGATATTTACGCGTGAAGAGATGGAAGAGGTGCTAAAGGTCTCTAAAGGTATTGTTGTTGTAGATGAGGCCTATTACGAATTTTCAGGTTTTAGCGTGGCATCATTGGTGTCTAAATATGACAACCTTATTGTTGTTAGAACTTTCTCTAAGGGGTTTGCCATGGCGGGGCTCCGTATAGGCTATGCTATAACCTCTCCAGAGATTGTAGATATACTAAGTCGTGTTTCACAGCCCTATGTTGTATCTACAACATCTATGGTAGTGGCTACTGAGGCTTTGAGGTATTCTCGGTATGCATATGAAAATGCCAGAAGGTTGAAGGATAGTCTGTATAAGATTAAACAAACTCTTATGGGAATGGGACTTAAAGTTTATCCATCTGTTACCAATTTTCTTGTTGTAGAAGCTCCACCGGGTACATGGAAAAGGCTGAGACGAAATAGGGTTCTTACAAGGCTCATATATGCTGATGTGGAAAATCGTAAGGAAGTTATTCGTATTAGTGCTGGAGATCGTATATCTGTAAGTAAGTTTTTAAAGGTGTTTGCAGATATTGTATTGGAGGATAAATAATGCTGCGTATAATTGGTGGCAAGTTGGGAGGTAGGTATATTAAAAGTGGTTGGCATAAACAAAGTGGACTGAGGCCACTTGCGGAGGTCTTTAGAGAAGCTTTGTTTAATTCTCTGGGATCTTTTGTAGAAGATGCCGTTTTTTTAGATGCGTTTGCTGGCACGGGAGCTGTTGGTATTGAGGCTATTAGTCGCGGGGCTAAGAAGTCTATTTTTATAGAAAAACACAGAAGGACGGCATCTCTTATAAAAAATAATCTGAAATCACTGGGTGTTAACGATAGAGCTGAGGTTATTGTTGGCGATGTTCTCAAGATATTGCCAACACTTGGTGAGGATATAGACATTGCCTTTTTTGGTCCCCCATATGATAAGGGTTTTATTCCTAAGATATATGATACCCTCTTGAGGTGGAACAGAACACCATATCTGAAGAAGATTATTATTCAATCGTCTCCCCGTGAGTGGATAGACAATGATGCATTTCAGGTTATCAAAGACCTTAGTCGTGGCGATACTGTGCTGAAAATACTGAGATACAAGGGGTGATTGTATGATTAAACTGATTGTTTCTGACCTTGATGGCACACTGCTTGATAGTAATAAGAAAGTTCCCCAGTGTCACATAGACGCTATTAAAGAGGCCCTTGATAGAGGTAAGATAGTGACATTTTTTACAGGTAGAAGTAGGCATTCGGCCCAAAGCGTGGTAGGTCATATTAACCTTGATGTGCCTATGGTGTTTCAGAATGGGGCCATTATTACCCAAGGCTTTAGCAGAAGTGTTATTAGAAAATTGCCTCTCAGGGGAGATATTGCCCGTAGGGCATATGACCTTGCCAAGGATATGGGCATATTTTATGTATTATATACAGACTTCTTTGATGAAAAGGATATGGTAATGGAAAAACCTTATAGTGGTATGGAACTAAAAGATTACTTTGATGCCTCATCGTGGAGGCACCGTTATGGTGATATAAAATCTTACATTAAAGATGAAGTAGCTCAGGTAGCCCTTGTAGGTGATGAGGAGGCCATAAAAAGGTTGATTGAGAAATTATTTGCAGAGTTTGGTGAGCATGCCTTTTCTCCTGTGAAGACAAGGGCAGAAGAGCACGAGTCTTTCTGGGAACTGTTTGGCTATGGCACGGGGAAAGAAAATGCTTTAAAGTTTCTTATGGAGTACTTTCATGTAACCCCTGATGAGGTTCTGTTTGTGGGGGATGGATACAATGATATTGGTATTATGCAAATAGTTGGTCATCCTGTTGCTGTGTCCAATGCTCCTGATGATGTAAAAGAGCATGCAAAGTATGTTGCTCCCTCAAATGATGAGTGTGGTGTGGCGTGGGCTATTAAAAACATAGCTTTAAAATAGAAAAGGGGGCCTGGGCCCCCTTTTTCTTATAGGCTTGTTCTCTTTATACTTGTGCCATCTTAACGGCAAGTGCTATGGAATAGAATTTGCTTTCTGCAGAATCTGCACGGGAGGTTAGTACTACAGGTGCTGTTGCACCAACGACGACACCGGCCATCTTTGCACCGGCACCAAATGTAAAGGATTTGTAGAGTATATTTCCAGCCTCAATATCAGGCACGATAAGAACATCGGCCTTACCGGCGACTGGAGATTCAATACCTTTGTGTCTTGCTGCCTCTTCACTGAGGGCATTATCAAGCGCAAGAGGGCCATCAACAATACAACCCTTTATTTGTTTCCTACGGTTCATAACGGCAAGTGCGGCTGCCTCAATGGTTGCTGGCATAGCTGTAGAGACAGTTTCTACTGCTGCCAGTACCGCTACTTTGGGCTCTTCAATTTCCAATGCATGGGCTACTTTGACGGCATAGTTTATGATGGTGACCTTTTGCTCCAGTGTTGGAGCTGGAATCATGGCGGCATCACTGAGAAGGAAGAATCTGTCATAAAGTGGTAGTTTGAAGACACCAACATGAGAAAGAAGTGCTTTTTCACCGGGACGCAACCCCCATTCTTTGTTGAGAACGGCCTTAAGAAATGTGGCTGTATGAAGAAGTCCTTTCATAACAACATCGGCTTCACCATTTCTTACGAGTTTTACAGCCTCTGCTGCGGCAGAAGCATGGTCGTTGGTGTGAAGTACCTTTATCTTTTCACCGTCTTCTGACAGACCTACTTCCTCTAATTTCTGTAGAATGGGTTCCTTTTCACCGACAAGGTAGAATGTTGCTATTCCCTCATCAAGAGCCATTTTAACAGTTTTAATAACCTCTGTGTCGTCTGCTTGAGCAACGGCAACCCTAACAGACTTTCCTGTTTTGACTTTCGCTATGAGTTCGTCAAAGTTTTTCAACATACGCTTTCCCTCCTTTTTAGATTAATCTACCTCTTTTATTATATTACCCTCACAGGAGGGTAGGCTGTTGCTATAATTAAACTTAGGATTTCCTTTTGAAGGGAGGCGATACGGTGGACGGAATAATTGAATGCCTTCCCGTTCATCAAGGCAAGCTCTATTTACAAATTACCGAGGAGATGAAGTCCTACAAGTATCTTAAACTTGTAGGAGTTACATCGTCGGGTAAAAAGGTTCCATTTAGAACGATTATTTTAGATCACACCGAAAACTATGAATTTGACATTCCTCCGTACCAAGCATTTAAAGAGATTTGTATCGTTTCTACTAACCTTTTTTATCACGAGCCAAGGTTGTTTTCGGTAAATCCCGATGAGCCTCTTCAGGGTCGGGATAAGAGAGAGCGTGAAGAGCGTATACCTATTGTGTTTATTCATGGGCTTTGGAGAGTAGAGCTGACTCCCCCAGATGAGAGATTTGGTCGTTGGTATTATGAGACAAAATTTCAGACATTTCTGAACTTTATTAATGCCCTTAGACCATTTAGAAACAAGGTAAAAATCTATGCTTATGTTTATCCTGCCCACTATTTACCTCTTGAGGAACATGTTCAAAATCTTATTACCCTTATGAAAAGCAGTAAAACACTTTCATCTTCACCGCCTGTCCTGATCGGGCATAGCTTTGGTGGTTTGGTGGCCCGGGAGGTTGCACGGCAGTTTCCTACCAGGAGTGTTGTGACGATAGCAAGTCCTCACAGGGGCACGCCTGTTATTGACTATATGTATATGTCTTATAAAGATTTTAAGAGACTATGGGGTCGTATGCGTGACCTTATGATAGGCCTTTATCAGATTAGGGAAATGCTTTTTGCATCTGAACAGTTTGTTGTATCCCCAGCCCATAGGCAGTTACTATGGAGAGATGAGGCCTATGTGTGGCGGGAGAAAATACCGTTATTTACAGTTGCTCCATGGATGGAAATAGATGTTTCTCCCGAGATTATTGCGGCTATGATAGAGGAGTCCAGAAAAAATCCTGCTTCTGTGGGTAGTTATCTATTTGCTGCAAGACTTATGGCGTTTATGGGCAAGTTTAGTGGGTATGAAAACTGGTCTAACAACGATGGAGCGGTGCCTATGGATAGTAGTAGAGAAGGGATTATAGGTGATATGGTAGAAAGACTGCCACATATTATGGGGGACCATGAAACACCACTGAGGGCTACCGATTATTTTATTCAGCACATCTTACCTGCAGTAATTACATAAGAAGGAGGAGTGGAGTATGGGATGTAAATTTAAAATGCGTATTATGGGTTATGTTTTCAATTGTGAACAGCTGTCATGGGCTTTTTATGATTGGGCAAATTCTGGTTATTCTACAGTTATTACAACAACTGTGTTTCCCATATATTTTCAGAATCAGATGGAGGCTTTTATCAAAAGCCGTCTTGGCGAAGATTTTAACAAGGTAAAAGAGTGGCTGTCGCAGTTTTGGGGTGGCAATAATATTGCCGATAATATAGGTGATGAGGAACTTTTGAATCAAATTAATGATGTAAAGAGCAATATGTCTGCCAGTGGTTTAAATCCTGCTGATACCGATAGATTTCTTCAATATGTCAAAGACAATAATCCTAATCTTTATCAATCCCTTGTTGAGAAGTGGAAAGAACATGTTTCGTCGGCACAAGCTTTTGCCACATTGAGTCTTATAAATTCTATTGGCACGGCCATTATGGTTGTGTTGGCCCCAATTATTGGTGCACTTGCCGATACCCTTAGTGGAAAGAAAAAATTTCTTACATTTTTTATATTGACTGGTGCTCTCTCCAGTGCTGGACTCTATTTCTTTACAAAACCTGATTTGTGGATGCTTGGGGCAACTTTGTATGTATTATCTGCCATATCTTTCGCTTCTGCTAATGTGTTTTATGATTCACTGCTTCTTGATGTGTCTCACGGTGAACCTACAGTGATGGATATTTTGTCTTCCTTGGGTTATGCTGTGGGATACATAGGTGGCGGTATTCTTCTTATTTTATCGTTTATTGTTATCATGGTTATGCCTGACAAATCGTTGGCATCTCGTATTTCTTTCGCAATGGTAGGTGCATGGTGGCTTCTGTTCTCCATTCCTATTATTCTGTTTGTTAAAGAGAGACAGACAAATTACGATCATAAGCTATCTATAGGTGAGGTTGTACGAAAATCATTTGGTGATTTGTGGGGCTCGTTGAAAGCTCTTGCAAAAAGCAGAGATGCTCTTCTATTTATATTGGCCTATATTCTCTATATAGATGGTGTTTCAACAATTATAAAACTATCTGCCGGTTATGGAAAATCCTTGGGGTTGGGTACGACCTCTCTTATCGGAGCCATAGTCATGGTCCAATTTGTTGCTTTTCCGTTTGCACTTCTATATGCCTATATGGCAGACAAAATTGGTGCTAAGAAATCTATTCTTGTAGCTATAGGAGTATATACATTTATTAGTGTTTGGGGATACTTCCTTAATAGCGTCTGGGAATTTTGGGTTATGGCATTCCTTGTAGGTACATCACAAGGTGGTATACAGGCTCTTAGTCGTTCTTTCTTTGGTAGGTTTGTTCCCGATGATAGATCTGCACAGTTCTACGGATTAATGAGTTTTACCGGTAAGTTTGCTGCTATTTGGGGACCACTGCTGGTTGGAGTTGTGACCCGTACTACGAATAACCAGAGACTGGGTATTTTATCACTATCTGTTATGTTTCTCGCAGGTGCATTGATTATGCTAATGGTACCTGATGAACCCGAAAAAATATCTGTCTAAACTATTAGGGGAGAGCCTTCAAGATAGGTTCTCCCTATTTCAATGCTTTCATCTATAGCCCTGTTGACAAGATATATAACATCTTCGTGGTGTACTTCGCCGCCATATATCCATATTTCCCTGTTAATGTTCAGAGGATCTTTAAAAGGAATATGCCTTATACCCTCGCATAGATATGGTATACCTGCCTTGAATAGCCCATATGCAATGCTTTCAATAACTATAGGTGCATAGTCATAGAGTTTTTGGTAAAGAATCATATATTTATATGCAGCAGAATAGTAACCAACAAGATATGGAGTCGTGCTGCTTAGATGTTGAATGCTATCTCTAATGGCTATATCTATATCATATGGTACTGTTGATGGTAGTGCCGTTGTTATCTTAAAGCCTATGAAGGGTTTTCCTATATATTCTATAAATGCTCTATCTATAGCTCTTTCCAGTTGG
Source organism: bacterium (assembly GCA_027063755.1). Classification (GTDB taxonomy): domain Bacteria; phylum Coprothermobacterota; class Coprothermobacteria; order Coprothermobacterales; family JAADFF01; genus JAADFF01. Next base: position 12,584 of record JAMORD010000137.1, read on the forward strand.
CCGTGTCGAATACTGTTTCTAGTACGGGCTTTTATATAAGGATGTACGATTTTGTCAAGTATATAGTGTGATGCAAATGCAATGGCGAATTCTGGGTATGATTTTCTCAAATTCTCTCCCAGGTTTTTTATAAATGTGGGGGCTATATGTTCATCGTGCAATAATTTGCTGAAGTAATATATATCCTTTTCAAAGGGAAGGTACAAAAAGATATCTGGTCCTTGACTGCCAAGAACTATGAATTTCAGGTTCTTCCTATTTAATAGTCCTAGTGCCTTTGTCGTTTTCAGCCCTACATAGCTGTGTAAGAATTCTGATGGCATCTTATCACCCCCGTTTATTTTATTATGCCACATGTATAGATGCTTGTTTAGTGAGGTAATAAAATAATAGAATAAAAATGAAGAGGGGGTGGTGTCTATGGGATGGATTTATGGACCTGTAAATGATGTAGAGGATATAGCTCGTATCAACTGTATTATTCGTGATGAAATGATGGTGGCAGAGTCACCAGAGATTCTTACAGAACTAAAGAAGCGTTCCGATTATCTATGTACACTTACCCATTCGCCGTTTTGGAAGAAAAAATTTGGAGAAAAGATAGAAATGCTGAAGGAAGAGGCTATTAAGCAGAATAGGGCTACAGTGCGTCTCGCCAATATGGTAGCTAAAATAAAGGGCTGGAATAAAGAATATTCACCATGGGGTAGGGATAAATATGCTGACTTTGAAAAGCACTTACAGGAAGTCGTTGATATGCTTCTGAAAGATATTGAAAATGCAGTGTATGAAGACTATTCTCAAGTAGAGATAGATATTCGCAAGCTATTTTGTCAGATACGCTTTAGCATGATATACGCTGACAGTAAGGAGAAACTGTATGCTCTTAAGAAAAAGGCCGAAGTATGGGTGTTTACAACCTTTGGAAGAATTTTTGTAATGTTCTTTAATATTGATACATTGGTAAGATTGAGAGACTTAACCATTGCAGAATTCAACAGAACTATAGATTTAGCCAATATTGTAGCCGAATATAACGGTTGGGATATTGACTTTGAATATTTCAATGAGAGTGATATGGAGCAAGAAGAAGATATAGAAGAATATATTGCTAGATTGGAAGAGGAAGAAAAAAAGGCATCGGAATATATACCAACTGAAGCACGATATGGCGATGCAAAGGTGTTGTGGATTGTATATGAGCTTCCAGAAGTGCGTAGAGGAAAAAAGAAAAGAGCCAAGAGGATATATCTTCCTGCAGACGCCGAAGATATACGATTTGAAGGGCCGGATTGGTTTGAAACACGTTTCGGGAGGAAAGTATGGGGAGTTAAGGTAACATATACGAAGACTATTGGTCCTCGTAAGATAAGAAGAGGCGATGCAGAGATTGAAATAGGTCCTACTAAGGTGAGAAGAACCAAGATAGTTGCTCTACCAGAGGAAGTGAAATATTATGAGGTTATGGATACGCGACCTGTTGATGCCATGGCTATAGCGTAAAAAGGTTTGTGACATGCGAAAAATTGATAAAGGGGACACTGGTCCCCTTATTTTTGTTGATACAATGACTGTATGAGACCAAGAGAAAAGACAATGAACTTTGGCACGGAGGTCCTGAGTGATGAAGAACTGTTAATGCTCTTCATTGGTAGTGGTGTAAAAGGCATGTCTGCTCGTGATATAGCCCGTGGGCTCTTGAAAGAGTTTCATTCTCTAACAGGTGTATTTATGGCTTCGCCCAAGGAACTTGTTGAAGTGGATGGGGTTGGTATTGCAGTAGCATCAAGACTTGCAGCTGTTGGTGAGATTATGAGGCGTATTGTAAGAGACCCACTACCTCAGAGGGAATATATTCTTGTACTTTGTGTAGAGGGGAAAATGGGAATAATTATTAGTGGTACAGATACGCAGGTGTTAGTAGATGAGCAAATTTCATTGTTGCCATGCAATGATGTTATTGTATATCACTATCATGCTGATGATAAATTACCATCTATTTCAGATGAATGGCTTACTATCCATTTGAGAGGTAGAGGACTAAGAATTGTGAAGTACGAAATTATTACATCTCATATGGATGTTTATGATGTATTATCAAAAGTAGATCGTATGAAGGGGGAATAGGTGATGAAAATAGGTTTCGCACAAATGTTGCCTAAGTTGCTTAATCTAAGTGAAAATTTGAAAAAAATAAAGGCTATGATGATTTCCGAAGACTATGATGTCTTGGTTTTTCCAGAACTCGCCACAACAGGTTATGTATTTGAAAGTATAGATGAAGTATGGAAAGTAGCTATGTCTGTTGATGAGTTGGTAGATTTTGTTACATCTGTAGCAAGACCGGGACTTGTTGTTATTGGATTTGCTGAGAGATATGGAGACAAGTTGTTTAATTCATCTGTGGCTATAACACCCGAAGGTGATTATTATCTATATAGAAAGATTCATCTGTTTGATAGAGAAAAACTGTGGTTTTCTGCTGGTAATCTCGGTTTTACCGTCTTTGACTGGAAAGGGTATAAGTTTGGCATGATGATATGTTTTGATTGGATTTTTCCTGAAGCCATGCGTACACTTGCTGTTAAAGGTGCAGATTTGGTATTACATAGTGCCAATCTTGTACTTCCTTATTGTCAAAATGCTATGACAACAAGGTGTCTTGAGAATCATGTATTTGCCATTACTGCCAATCGTATAGGTGAAGAAAGAGGTGTGAGGTTTACCGGTATGAGCCAGATTACTGGAGTGAGAGGTGATATTCTACTGAGATATTCTCCGGATGAGGAAGGCTTGGGGTTTATTGAAGTTGATCTCTTTGAGGCAAGAGATAAGCGTATTGCTACACTCAATAACATTATGCTTGATAGAAGACCAGAATGGTATTTAGACCTGACGAGGGGGGTATAAGATATGCCTATAAAGTTTGGGACTGATGGATGGAGAGACCTTATTGGATTTGATTACAACGCTGAGAATATCGTTCGTGTATCCAAGGCCGTTTCCCAGTATTTTCAGAAGCTTGATAAGGGGAATAGGGTATTAATTGGTTATGACAACCGTTTTATGTCAGAGGAGTTCGCACAGGTAATAGGCAGGGTATTTGATGCCGATGGTTATGAGGTTCACATATTTGAAAAACCTGTGCCAACACCACTGCTTGCCTGGACTGTTAAACATAAGGGATATGCATTGGGTATCATGCTAACAGCCAGTCATAATCCTCATTATTATCATGGATACAAGGTAATACCGTGGCATGGTAGTCCTGCTGAAAAGGATATCACCGATGGCATACAATCTCTTATTGATTTTGATTCACCTATTTCTGTAGAATTTCCCTATGAGAGGAAATATCTTATTCCTGTTCCCGATGATTATCTTGTTGCAGTGAAGTCTTTTGTTGGTGATATTAAGACGGATATGCGTATTGTATACTCTGCCATGCACGGTGTGGGAGCAGGCTTTACCGATAGGGTTCTAAAATCCTATGGTCTTCATGTGTCTACCATTCGCAGTGGCAGAGATCCATACTTTGGTGGTATTATTCCTGAACCAAAACCTGAATATCTCTCTGATCTTGCCCAGATGGTTAAAGGTTTTGGAACTGTTGGATTGGCCAACGATGGTGATGCCGATAGGTTTGGACTTGTTGATGAAAATGGAAAAGTTGTCAATAATAACTGGTTTCTTGCTGCTATTGCCTGGTATCTATATGAAGTGAAAAAGATGAAAGGAAATATTGGTCGCACCGTGGCTACAACCCATATGCTGAATAATATTGCCGAATCTTATGGCTACAGCTGTGTGGAAACACCAGTTGGTTTTAAATGGCTGGGTAAAGAAATGAGAGAGGGCAATATCTTCTTCGGTGGCGAGGAATCTGGAGGGTTGGGCATAGCACAGCATGTGCCAGAAAAAGACGGTGTTATTGCCGATGTTATGTTTGTTCATGCCCTAACATCATTTGGTGGTACTGTATCTGAGTTTATCTCTTTCTTGCAAGAAAAGTTTGGACCTTTTGTATATGAAAGACGAGATTATCATTTATCTCAAGAACAAAGGTCATATGTGAGAGCTATGCTGGACTCTGAGGAAATACCATCTTGGCTTGGTGATGTAAAAGATATTATTCGTAAGGATGGCTTGAAAGTTATATGGGATGATGATTCATGGCTTCTTGTTAGGCTTTCTGGAACAGAACCTGTTATCAGGGTGTATGTTGAAGCCCATGACAAAGATAGACTTGAGGAAATCCATAGCTTGGTGGTGAAGAATGTTGTAGAAAGATGAGGTGATGTTAGTGTCCATTAATGTGATTGATATTTTCGCTGTGTTGTATTTGATACTTGCTGTTGTGGATGGGTGGCGGAAAGGAGTATACACACTTTTCAATATATTAGCTCTTGTTCTTGCGGGAGTATTTGCTAAGATGTGGTACGGGTTTATGTTATCGTTTCTTAATAGTGCATTTAGTTTTGAGAATATGATAGAGAAGTATGTGAATGATCTGGTTCAATCAAATTCCCAGAATTTGCACTTGTTTTCCCAATTTCTTGGTTTGAATGATCAAGCAACAATTGGTTTGGGGGATATTAGTCATAAAACAGCTGTTCTTTTGTCAATGGCTTTATCATTTATAGCAGCGTATATTGTGTTGCGTATAATTTTTCTGATTTTTACAGGAAAAGCTAATGATATGCTTTCTATGAAGTTATTTGGTGTGCTTGTGCATCTTGTCATTGCTGTTGTGGTTATAACTGTTGTATTTGATATCTTGTGGGCTTTATCTTTTCAAATAGATGGTTTGCGTAATCTTATGCTGACTAGTAAAATATGGCCATTAGCATCGTATATTAATGCTATCCTTCTGTCGTTGTTGTAACTATGAAATTGAGGTGTGGGAAGGGGTATAATGTTAGCGTATCTCTAATAGCATGGTAAGGGAGGGATGGCTATGAAAAACTCGGTAGGTTTAGTTCTTGTTGTGCTTATTATTTCTATATTGGCAGGTGTGCTTGGTGGTTATATGGTAGCTGATCATGCTATAGCACAATATATTGCGTCTCATGAGGCATCATTTAATGCCTCTTCATGTCAAGAGGAGCAGTCTACTTCAACACCTACTACTGTCGTTATTGGTAGCAGTACTTTGAGTATGCCTTCTTTGGCACCGCTTGTAAAAAAGGTAAGACCTGCTGTGGTGCATATTGCTGTTGTCTCTTATGTAGAGCAGTTTAGTATTTTTGGTGGCTATAGTGTTGTACCGCAGGAAGGTTTAGGGTCAGGGTTCTTTATTAAATACGATGGGAAATATTATGTTGTTACCAATAGGCATGTTGTAAAGGATGCCGACAATGTGACTGTAAAACTTTATGATGGTTCTGCATATAAAGCCAAAGTGCTGGGAACTGATGAATGGTCTGATATAGCCGTATTGAAACTTATAGGATTTCCTACAGATAAGGATATTTACTATCTGGATTGGGGGGATTCTTCAAAGGTACAAGTTGGTGATTTTGTCATAGCCGTTGGAAATCCATATGGATTTGATTACACGGTAACTTTTGGCATTATTAGTGGAAAAGAGAGAACGATTAACGAGGGTAATGGAATTGTTGTCTACGATGCACTTCAGACTGATGCCGCTATCAATCCGGGTAATTCTGGTGGTCCACTACTGACAATGGATGGCAAAGTTATCGGTATTAATACTGCTATATATGCTCAGGCCCAGGGTATTGGTTTTTCTGTGTCTGCTAATACCGCTAAGAAGGTTGTGGATGATATTCTGAAATATGGCTATGCTAAATGGCCGTATGTTGGTATTTACATGGTTGATGTTAATGAAGACATGAAGGAAAAACTTGACCTGCCGTTTGAGGGAGGTGTATATGTTGCTAAGGTTGTACCAGGTTCTCCCGCAGATGAGGCTGGTATTCTAAAAGGAGATATTATTGTAGCTCTCAATGGTGAAAAGATTGAAAATTCTGATACATTGGCAAGAAATATTAGACAACACTTTAGTCCTGGTGATAAGGTGACTTTAAAGATTTACCGTGACGGGGAATACATTGAAAAGATAGTTGTATTGGGAGAGAAACCTAGTCAATAGGGACGGTGAAGATGGTCAGACTGATAGCGATAGGAAAGCCGAAAAAGGGTTTTGTAGCCGATGGAATAAAAGAGTTTGAGAATAGGCTGCGTCCATATGGTGTGAAGATTGAGTTTTTCAGGGAGGGCGGTATACCCCGCTCTCCCTCTCTTTATGAAGAGGTCAAACAGAAAGAGTGGAGTAGTGTCAAAAAAGTTATTAAGCCTTCAGAACATATTTTCTTGTGGGATAGCCGTGGGGAGTTATGGGATACGGATAGATTAGTAAGTTTTTTGAAAGAAAATATGATTCATAGTGGTAAAATAACCATGATTATAGGAGGGCCTTTGGGTTTTTCGCAAAATGCTTATGATGAGGCCGAATATGTTGTTTCACTATCGCGATTTACTTTCACCCATCAGATGGCTATTTTAATGGTGTTAGAACAACTCTACCGTGCATATAAAATTATATCTGGGCAACCTTATGCCTATTGAGAATATTGGCGTATTTTTGATATCTTTTGAGATAAACCGAGCAAATTTGAGTATATTGAAAAAAATAAGGCTTGACAAAAGACAATTAATGATATATAACAGTATATAGTCAAAAATACTGAAAGTTTATGTGAGGTGAGAAAACACACAGGAAAGGAGAGTGATGGAAATGATCAATACTATTGGTCGTCATTATGTTGTTGAGGCTTCTGGATGTAACCCAGAGGTTATCAATGACATGAAGAGAGTAGAAGAAATTTTAGTTCAGGCAGCAAAGCAGGCACGGGCTTCCGTGGTTACTACTGCTTTTCATAGATTTTATCCTCAGGGAGTTAGTGGGGTTGTTGTTGTCTCCGAGTCTCATATCGCCGTCCATACATGGCCCGAAAAGGGGTATGCTGCACTTGATATCTACACATGCGGTGATCATACTATGCCAGATGAGGCAGTGAAGTATGTTCTTAAGGAATTTGGTGCAACAAGTGCCCATATTACCTATATTGTAAGAGGTCTTGAAAGTGAGGATAAAAAGGACTTTTATCTTCATGAGCTTGAGACTAAGGAGGAGAGACTAAACAATGTCAAAGAGAAATTGGATATGGTTCTATGATGCCTTTGCACCGTCTGAGATTCATGTTCATGGTATATCCAAAACTTATTTTGTAGGTGAAACCCAATATCAAGTTGTTGAGGTTGTAGAAAATCCTTATTATGGCAAGATGCTTATATTAGATGGCGATGTTCAGTCATCGTTGCTTGATGAGTTCATATATCATGAGGCTCTTGTACATCCTGCCCTTTTAGCTGTCAAGGATCCTAAGAAAGTTATGGTGCTTGGTGGTGGAGAAGGGGCAACTTTGAGAGAATTGTATAAGCATAAATCTGTTGAATATGTTACGATGGTTGATTTAGATGAAGAGGTTGTTTCTATATGCAAAGAGCATTTGCCTGAGTGGCACCAGGGGGCTTTTGATGATCCTCGTACACATCTTGTTATTGCTGATGCTGGTAAAGTTGTGAGGGAATCTGAAAACGGGAGCTATGATGTCATTATTAGTGATCTTGTGGAACCGTTTGATATGGGACCTACATATCATCTGTTTACCAAAGAATTCTTTGATCATATCTATAGAGTACTTGCGGATGACGGTGTGTTTGTACTTCAGGCATCTATTCTTAGAATGGGCACAATGCTTATGCATGCGGCTATTAGGAAGACCCTGCAGCAGGTTTTTCCTGTTGTCAGATCGTTTGCAGCATATGTGGGGTCATTTGATGTACCATGGTCATTTGTCATCGCTTCAAAGGGAGAGGATCCTAAACAGTGGACTATAGACCATGTTAATAATATGATAAAAGACCGTATCGTGGGCGAATTAAAGTTTTACGATGGTGAATCACATGTACATATGTTTATGCTCCCCAAATATGCTCGTACGTATTTTGAAACGGAAGATATTCCCGTACTAACAGAGGAGACAAAGGTTAATCTTCCGTCTAAGGTTGGTATGTTGCCTCACGAATGATTTTTAACTAAAGCAAAACATGTGATATATTAAAGAGGGAGTGTTTCTCCCTCTTTTTATTTTGGTAATATAATGGTAGAAAAATATTGGAGGTGGTTTATTTGGATGATCCTCTGCCGAGTAAATGTCATGCTGCACTAATCTCTCTTGCATTAGATTCACATTTTACCTTTCTACGAGGTGATAATAATGAGTTCTTCTAATTATGTTTCATCGGTGCTTGTGATTCTTCTTGCTCTCATATTCAATGGTATTCTTGCTGCATCTGAGATTGCTTTTGTTTCTATGAAGAGACATCGTATAAAGCGGTTGGTGGAGGAAGGGCATAAACCGGCCAGCATTTTGGAGAAATTTTCTCAGGATACCAGCAAATTTTTCACCACTATACAATTCGGTATTTCGTTTGTTGGTTTTTTGTCCTCAATGGTAGCAGCCCAATCATTTGTAGAACCACTTGTTAGGTGGTTGAGTGATATATATCCTTATGTTTCTGTTTCACTATTGTCTGCTGTTGTCAATATACTAATGTCCATACTTTTGACCCTGATATTTATGATATTTGGAGAGCTTGTACCAAAATCTCTTGCCTATCATATGAGTGAGAAGGTAGCGCTAAAAACTGCCTCTTTTCTTAATATTATATATACAATCTTTATGCCTCTCATTTTCTTAGTATCTTCTATTGTTAATGCTATATTGAAAAGGTTTGGGGTTAGTGAGGTTTCCTCTTATGCTGTATCCGAGGAAGATATAAGAGACATGCTTCAGATAGGTGAATCACAGGGGGTTATAGAAGAAACCGAGAAGGAAATGATATATTCTATCTTTGAATTTGGTGATAAGGTTGTTAGAGATGTTTTTGTTCCAAGGCCTTATCTGTTTGCCATACCCATTACCAGCACACTTGAGGAGGCTCTTGATAAACTCCTTGAATCAGGTCACTCAAGGGCACCTGTTTATGGCGATAATTTAGACGATATTAGAGGTATTGTTCATATCAAAGATGTTGTCAGAGCTATATATAAAGGAACTGGGAAATCTATAAATGATATTCTTAGAGCTCCATATTTCATTCCCGAAACATGGCCTCTGGTAAAAGCTTTTATGGAGATGCGCAAGAACAGGGTTGTCATGGCCATTGTTATTGATGAATATGGTACTGTGTCAGGTATTATTACTATGGAAGATATTCTTGAAGAGATTGTAGGTGAGATTAGAGACGAATACGATGTAGAGGAAGACCCCATCAGAGTTATTGAGGATACTGAGGCCTATACTGTGTATGAGGTTCAAGGTATTGTATCGTTGAAAGACATAGCCGAAGAATTGGGAATAGAGCTTGATGATAAAGAAGTAGATACTATTGGAGGATTTGTAATATATAAACTGGGTAGATTCCCTAAAATCGGGGATACCATAGAAATAGAGGGGGACATAACATTAGAAGTTGCTGATGCTGACAGTAGAAGGGTGCGTAAGGTGAAGATCACTGTTCCTAAGCATAAGATTACGGGCGAACACGACTATTAGTAAAAGGAAGGGGTATTCCCCTTCCTTTTTTATATCTCAATAAATCCTGCCTCTTTTAACCTAAGAAGCACAGATAATGTTTCCCTCGTACCTATACCGGAGCGTTCTGTCAGTTGTTTAACATTCTTTTTACCATCAAGCAGTGAAAAAACAAGCCAGTCAGTAAGGCTCAGTGTGCTTCCCATTGTGTCTATCATGACATTGTCAGCCAGTATTTTGGGAACGGCATCCATTGGGATTGATTCCTTGAGAAACTTTAGCTGTTCCCTATAACGAGGCAGTTCAAGGGCAATGGTGTCAATGGGAAACTCAATTTTTTTGGGGAAGTCATCATATGTATCAAATGATACGGCCAGTTCACCCTTTTCTGCTGTGAAGAATGTTAGCACTAAATCTTCATGGTATTTTTTTTGAGCTACGCTTCTAAGGAATGGAGTTTGTACAAACAAAGGATGGTTATTTAGTATCTTTTCATACCATATGTTATGATGTTCGATAATGTCTGGAATCTTGTTGAATGGGTCAAATTTGAATAAAGAGCCATCAGAAAGCCCACCTCTTGGTGCCCTGGCTATAAAGTGCACAACATTTTTTCTAACTGGAATGAAATAGAGAAATTCTTCATCTTGGTAAATCATGTCAAATGTATCTCTCTTTGATCGGGGAAGCGTCAATGTCAGTTCAAGAGAGATTTCATTAAGCGTTGACCTTAAAATTGGTGGCATAATAACCCCTCCTTTTATAAAAGATCACCGATGATATCGGCGATTTGCGATGCATATCTTGTTAGTATTGTAACAAGTAAACTAGTATTACTTCTTTTAGATGTGATGACTGATATAAGAACTTTGTCGTTAACTTTTCTTGTTACAAGAATTTCTTCGGATGAATAAGTAGCAGAATATTCAAAGTCGCCTGCAAGAACTCCTTCACCTATTTGCTCAGATATGGCAAATAGCGATGACACCATTGCTGCAAGTCTCTCTTGTAGTTCAGCATCTGGTACGGTGCTCACAAGGTGGAAACCATCAACAGTAGAGACAATGGTAGCTCTTATGCCTGTTGAGGTTAACTCAATGCGCTTTAGTATTTCTGCAATTTCAGATTTTACATTATCTGGTAGCATGTCTTATCCCTCCCCAGCCTTTTCCATTTCTTCAAACCATTCAAGAACAGTCTGTGCAAGTGCTATAAGAACATCTCTTACACTTTTTTTGTCAGTTGCCACACATGGCACGATCTTAATATTTGGAGGAAGTCCCATCATATTTCTAATTTTTTCTGGAGAAATGGCTCCTTCCATGTCTTGCTTGTTAGCGGCAACAACGAATGGAACAGGGGCATAAGCGGAAAATGTGCGAATAATATCTTTGGCCTTAGCTATAGATTGTGGGTCTGTACTATCTACCATAACAATATACCCAAGCATATCTCTGCTAAGGATTTCCCACATATGTTTAAATCGTGATTGGCCAGGGGTACCAAAGAGATAGAGAATAAAATCTTCATCGAGTGTTAGTTTGCCATAGTCAATAGCAACAGTTGTTGTTTCTTTAACCTTTTCTTCTGGATTGGTAATAGGTTGATCTGTATTGACAACACCTATCTCTGATATCGTTCGGATAAATTCTGTCTTTCCAGAGTTAAACGGGCCTGTAACGACAACTTTAATATCGCTCATAATTGTACCCCCCTATAACTTCTTTTTCAGTAGGTCTATGAAACGCTGAATAATACCTTTGGAATATGGTCTTTGTTTTTTTCGCTTGTTACTCCCTTTCTTAGATTGAATAATCCCCAATTTTATTAGTTCCGTGAGTTTTGCCTTTATTTCAGCCTCATCTGTATCTGGATGGTTAGCGTGTATTTCCTTTATGATATCCTTTGCTCTTTTGGTTGATGTTTTAACCATTAAGAAGATTTGCCACGATAGGTCGTCAAGTTCAGGATGCTTTACGAGTATACTGGCAGCCATTGGAGATACTTCAAGGTAGTCATCTTCGCTGCCGACAAATCTTCTAAATTCATTTTCTTTTTGTATTCTGTTTCGTACATCGTCTAGTATCTCGGAGATGTGTGTGGGAGGGAGCTTGGTAACAACATTTTCAGGTATTTTGAAATTGGGTAGAAACATAATTTTGGCATTATTCCAACCAAGCATGGTTTTTACCTTATCCATGATAAACTGCCTGGCTGCATACACCTCTCCTGAGTTCCGTTCAAGATATTCAGCATATTCTCTCTTAGTAGCAACATCCCATTCCCTCTGGACAATTTTGGTGAGCATGTTTTTATCAAGGTTGCGGGCATACACGATGTATTGCGCCAGAGAATTCGGAAGTTTAGATGTTAGTGCGATGGATATCCAGCCTCCTGCTATATTAATAAGACCTGCTTGGTATGTATTGGTACGGTATATCATGATAACTGCATCGCTTTGTTTTTTCTCAAGGTATGAAAGCAAATCAAGTAAACCAATGGTGTTTGTGTCCATTTTAATCATCGCTCAGCACCTCTAAGAGTGGTTCTTTTTTTTATAAGTGAAGCAATACCGATAAAGACAGCAGCAGTAGCAGGAACGGAAAAATGCATGTAGGTACGAAATAGTACAGTAAGAATTTCATCGGTGCCTAATGCCATATACATGATGTGGGAAAGATCAAAGTCATCTCTGGCAACGATAGGTATTAGTAGATTGGAAAATAGGAGATATATGAGGACGGTGTAAGCTTTACTGGTGAAACCGACATCCATAAGTATGTTTTTTAGTGCTATTTCCGGTGGCATAAAGTTCAGACTAATAACCATGCCTACAAATAAAAGTAGACCACCAAGAGTTGTTTTCAACATACTCCAAGGACTAAGCGTGGTAATGGGATATGCGAGAATAAAGATTTTGATTATAAGTGATACATTGAAAAATGTTTCTGTGGAGAATCCACTAAATATGTATGGTAGTTCCCAGAGGATGACAACTACAGCATGAATGGCACCAGCAGGTATCATCCACAAACTTCCCCACAATATAAGGGCATAAGTATATAACATGCCAGTTGATAAATGACCAAACATATTTTGTATTCCTCTCATGTTTGTTATTATACCAAGTGGAGGGATAAAACCAAGATGATAAACAATATATTGAAAAATATTCCTGTAGACGGTATAAAGCATTTATATATTGATAACACTATTTTAGATACTGTGCCTAACGACATATACCCATCACTACATTATAGATATCTTTATGATTACCAATATGATGTTGTTAATGCTATTTTAGAGCATAATGTATTTGTTAGTGCTCCTACAGGCAGTGGGAAGACACTATCCTTTGCCCTTGCATATGCCCGTATGAGGGAGAATAGCCCCGAGGCTACTATGCTTGTTATATATCCTCGTAAGGCATTAGCAAGAGACCAAATGCTTGCCCTGAGTGATATTTTTGGTCATATTCCCCATATGGAAACTGTTAAGATAATGGCTTATGATGGTGATGTTTCATCACTTCAGAAGAGAGAAGCATTGCTTGGAGCCGATGTTATTGTGTCTAATTTTTATGGTATACATGTCTATTTAGCCAATCATGGTGCGTGGGCAAGGTTTTTATCAAAGCTATCTCTTGTTGTGATAGATGAAACTCATTTGTACTCTGGAGTGTTTGGCACCCATGTTTCTTATGTTATTCGTAGGCTTAGGAGACTGGCATCGCTGTATGGGGCGGCGCCTAAGTTTCTGCTACTATCTGCTACAGTTTCAGAACCTGATAAATCGGGTGAGCTGCTTGTTGGTTTACCGTTTGTATCTGTAGAAGTCCCTGGTTTGTCTATGTACTCTAAAGATTTATATTTTCTGACAACATCTTCTGGAAAGGAGAGACGACTCCTTATATCTCTTGTACAGCAGCTTATAGATTACGGATATAGGGGTATGGTGTTTTTTAACTCCCGTGAGGAGATGGAGCGCATTTACTATGCTATGAAGGGGAG
>JAMORD010000138.1 GCA_027063755.1 bacterium
CTGCCCCTTTTCATGTGAAAACCATGCACCTTGGGAACGGGAAAAACCAACACCATAAAATTTCCATACCCGTGGAAGTTTTATTTTTACAACCGCATGCGCTTGCAAGGTATATAGCTTGGTCATGGGTAGGCCATCAATGATATTTTTCTGAGATCTCCTTTCTATCTTTTATTCAACATCCAGAGTCCACAATAAGAAAGGAAAGTCGCAAAGAAGATATTCCTTCACAAGGCACAAAAGAAAGGATATCTGCTCCACTGTCGGAAAATATTTCTTCAAAGGCTATCCCAAATGTAGCATTGACCCTTTGCCGGTAAGTTTTCATATACTTTCATATACAAGGACAGAATATACTTCTATATCAAGCCCCATAGAAAACCACCGTGATTTTAAAACCATACAGAGAAACACTCATCAAAACAACGATCTGCTACTCTGTTATAACTCTAGCACACATATAAGACACTTTTTCACTATCCCAGCCAATGTAATAAAAACGCTACTGACATATAAAAAAGGGGGCATATACATGCCCCCTTCCACAATTTAAACCATTGACATTACATAATAATAGGTGGCAGGCCTATAACATTCCACCATGTCACCAAGAGACCACCAACGGTAAAGGCGAAGAATGCCTCCAAGAAGAACACAATAATACCCATGACAATGAGCCATACCCAAGAGGCACCACCATACTGAGAGGTACTACTGATGATAGGTGGCAAGAACATTCTTAGCATCATCTCCATACCACCGATAATCAGAGCCAAGATAATGGTAAATATCAACACACCTACCGGGTTAGGTCTGTTAGCATTACTCATCGCTATGAGGCCTCTTGTGCTCAGCACTTTTAGAGGTTTTCTGTCTGTTTCAGAAACAAGATAATAAGACTTTGTACCAAAATAAGGATTAATAAAAGATGCCATATTGACTGTGGCTCCACCACAATACATATTGTCAAACACGGCATTGAAAACCTTGTCAAAAGATGTATCAAATTTATCCATCACAGCACGACAGATATTCTGAGATGGCACGAAGTTTTCAATGAGTATTTTCTTAGTGTTCTTACCATTATCTATAACAACATATGTTTTAAATGCCTCGGTCTGCTGCTGGGTTACAGCCTGCTCTTCAGATGCATTACACTCACAGGTATCAGATACAGTACATGTGTTCTGCTCCGTTTGGCTTGCTTCTGTGGTATTACTTATAGAAGAAACATCTTCCACACCAGCACAATTGCTTTCAATTTTAGCAAGAAGTTCCTCTTTATAGCCAGAAGACTGACCTTCCTCAGCAGCAGCGGTATTGCCAGCATTGAAAAACACAGAAGCAGGGCAACCCTTCAGTTGCCTATCAACATATGTCTTAGTATACTCGCACTGAACATATGGCTTTATTTCATTCTTTGCCGTCATGCACTCTGATTGGTCAAGGGGAGCTTGTATACCATTTTTCTCTGCATACTTCTTGATGGTCTGTCTCATAAACTGGGCATAACCGTCTATACCGCCCATCTTTTCAAAAAGTTCTTTATTGTCAAGTTTAACCTGATACCATTTGGCATTTTTTATAATGTCAACAGCGGGTCCCATATTTTTGAGTGTGGATATAACCCCATCCATACCAGACAATGTAATCTCAAGCTCTTTAGGAAGAGTAGACAACATTTTTCTCATTTCCGCAAGGTTCTTATTATATTCTTCTATATATTTGTCTTTGTCTTCACCAGCAGCCATAAGATCAATATTCTGTTTAGCAGTAATAAGCTTGTCAATATAACCTTTTACCTCATCAAGGCGTGCGGTTATATCGTCAATAACTCCTAATACTACATCTATATCTTTGAAACTTCCCCCGGTTATCGCTTCTATATCTGCTCTTACAGCATTGATATCTGTAATCATATTATCAATAGTGGCAATGGCATTCTCAAGGTCTTCTACAGAACTATTGTCTTCAAGCTTAATATTATCAAGACCTTTCAAGATATTGACTATATCTGCCTTAGCTTTCTTCTCCTTAGGTTCAAGCTGAGAGGCAACCTCACCAGATAATATCTTCACACTGTCAAGGAGAGAAGCCCTGACATCGGCATTCTTATCTATCCATGTGCCAACCTCCTCGGCAGAAAGATCACCTATACGAGATGCAGGACACCCAGACACCTGGATTTTTGACCCTTCAAAGTGGTTGTAAACATCAACAAATGTACAGAAGTTATCTTTGCCCAACTTATCCATTAAAAACTTTTGGGCATCGGCATCTGTTTTCCAATCGGCAATAGATCCAGACTTCAAACTATATGCCTCATTGCCCAACATATCTATCTCGTCGGCAACGGCACTCCAAGAAACAACAACAGCAGGCTTTTCTTTAAAGGGAAAGACCTCACTGTAAAGGGGTTTGTTTTGATCTTGCATCTGTGGTCTGTCAAATATAAGGGGCCATGATCCCTTACCCCACTGCGTCAGATTACCTGCAGGAATCACCATACCAACAGCCAAGATGATTACCACAGCCCAAACAGTGGTCTTAATTCTTCCCTCACGACGAATTGCTTTGTAGAGGGAATACCAAACATAGGCGAGAATCAATAAACTAACAATTGTCCAGCTCACCCTCAGTTACCTCCCTTCACCATCTCTTCTGTTTCAATGAAATCTACTATGTCGTCTAGTCTGTTGCGAATGTCCTCGCTTAGGTAAGACAGATACTCCTGTCCAAGCACTAGGTATAGTATACCAACGAGGACAGATACAATTAGAAGGCCACTAAAAAGCTTCTTTAACATACAGGCCACCTCCTCACCCAAATAAAACAACAACTATGCACCTTTTACTATTGTACTACAGTTCAACCGATGCATCATCACCTATAAATAATTTGACTTTAGGTGCCCCTTGCATAGATATAGTGGCATTTTTCCCAACCAAACTATCCATAACACCGTGAACTCCAATAACTCTTACCTTATCAAGGAATACACTATAAGAGATAGAGCTATTCTTAATTTCACTATCATTACCGATGCATGTGAATGGGCCAATAGAGGAATTTTCCACAACTGTCCCTGTCCCAATGATAACAGGACCTCTTAGTTCAGAAGAGCGAACAACGGCCCCTTCCTCCACAATAACACGGCCAATAATACGGGTATCTTCTGAAACCTCGCCCTCTATCTTCTGCTCGGCATAGGCATCAAGCACGGCAAAGTTTGCCTCAAGTACTGTATCCTTCTTACCGGTATCTATCCACCAACCATCAAGTTTTATCACCTTAACCTTTTTCCCCATCTTGACGAGCTCGGCTATAGCATCGGTGATTTCATATTCACCACGCCAAGAGGGTTTGATTCTGAGAATGCTATCGTGAATAGAAGGAGAGAACAGGTAGACACCAACAATAGCAAGGTTGGATGGCGGAACTTTTGGCTTTTCTACAAGCTCTTTGACATTACCCTCTTCATCAAGGACAACCACACCGAAGCGTGTAGGATCATCAACCTCTTTAACAAGTATAAGTGCATCGGCCTTTTCATTGTAAAAATCATTTATCATCTCAGGCAGTTTCATCTCCGTAAGATTATCTCCAAGAAGCATAACAAAATCGTCATTACCAAGCCATGGCTGGGCTGTACGTACAGCGTGGGCCAAACCTTTAGGTTCCTTCTGAACAATGAATTCAAAGGACAAATCTCTTCCACCATACTCTTTCATAACGGCATCCCTAATGGTTTCCTTGTTATCTGGAGACACGACAATACCAATATCTTTTATGCCAGCATCTACAGCCTGATCTATAACGAAAAATAATACCGGCCTATTCATCACGGGAACCATAGGCTTTGGCATGGTATAGGTTAGTGGTCTTAAGCGTGTTCCCTTCCCTGCCGCCAAAATGAGTGCCTTCATATTCTCACCCCCAAAAAAGTTTGTAAACCTTCTCTATCCATTACTTTACCAGAGAAACTTCCCATTTTACCGCCCCCACGAACATAGGCTCTCATCTGCTCCCATATATCATCAGGTCCAACAAATGTAAATCTATCTCCCCCAATTACCAAAATGGGAATATCTAAGTTCCGTGGTCTTGCCTTGGCAACAGCACTAACCATGTCAGGATCTTCAACTTTAATAACAATCATCTTACCTACATTGGTATCTGTCACCTCAGATCCTCGCCAAATCTCTTCTACCATATAAGATATCATCTGCTTCTTTAGCCTCTTATTTTCAGACACCAGTTCATCTACATGGGCTTTCAGCCGTGTTATCTCTTTCCTATATTCATCAATCATAGAATAGGCCCTATATCCTGCATAGAAGTAAATGCGACTACCACCTTTGTATCGTTCTATCTTTGGAAGCAAAAGCAGTGGAGCCAGCTCAGAGATATTTCTCACATGAAGGCCCCCACATGCGGAGACATCAATACCTGCTATCTCTACAATACGCACCACATCACCTTTTATCTTATCCCACTTAAGAGGTTTTCTCGTTGGTGGTAGTGTATCTCCACGATTATAATACCGTACCCTCACCTCTCTCGCCTGCGATATGGCAATGAGAGCCTCCATCTCTAAAGAAGGTAAATCAATCTTATGAGGTGGTACATCAACATCTATGCTGCTATACTCATCACCCAGATGCATTGACAGAGTTGTACCATCGGCCATATCATAAACAAGGGCAGATAGCAGATGCTGGGCTGTGTGTTGCTGCATAAAGTCATATCTGTGCATAAAGTCTATCTCCATAAAAACTTTACCCTCTATAGGTTCAGGCAACACATGCCATATATCCCCATTTTCATCGTATACATCAAGCACTTTCTTGCCATTGATCTTGCCTCTGTCTTTGGGAAAACCACCACCTCCAGGATAAAAAATTGTGGCATCTGTAAGTACATGGTAATGCCTATCAATTTCTTTTATATCTACTACCTGTGCATCTGTCCTCACCATATACATATCTTCCCAAAATAGTCTCTTCGTCACTTGTCTTCCCTCCCCGTATAGTAGCGGTTTTTCCCCAAGTCTTTTGCCTTATAAAGCCTTTCATCGGCAA
>JAMORD010000139.1 GCA_027063755.1 bacterium
CTTCAAAGCCGTATACACAACATTACCATCTACATCTATAAGAATTACATCGGCAAATTCATTGGCCTCTCTGAGTTTTTCAAGAATAGGATGATAGTAAGAGTGATAATCATCATAAGAAAACAGTGTGGAAACCAAATCATCAGGAATACCCTCTATAGAACGAATAGTAACAAGTTTATTCTTCTGCCCATTAGGATTAAGCTCTATATACGCTTTTTGGAGAAGCTCCATACGTTCTTCAGGCTCATCAGATACCTCGTAAAATGCTGTAGAAAAACTTGAAACAGCCGATACAATATCGTTATTTTGAGAGAGGGCATAAAGCACCCTATCAAGCTGATTAAAATACTCGTGAAGGGTAACAGCCCTATTATCACGGGCTACCACAAGCTTATCTCTTTCACTATCCAAAAGACTTTTAGAGGAATACGAAACTGACAGCCATGCAATAATAATCGCTGCCACGACTACTATCGCTACCGTTGCGATAATAGTCTTCATCCTAATGCTCAACGGTCTTCACCTCCACCATTAGTTTCTCTTCTATTTATGATACCAGAAAAATTAAAACGCAGTTCTTCTTTAAGCAATGCTGCCCATCTGTTTTTTTTCTTTTCACTCTAATGCTGTATAATTTATCAAACTATCTTTGGAGATGTGGTGTGGCATGAAAATAAATAGATATATTAAAGAAGCAGAGGCTTACTCTTCACCGGGGTGGCCCGATAACATAGAGGACATCATAAGACTAGGTATGAACGAGGGTGATTTCATATCACCCCATGTTGTTGAATATATACAATCTTTAAGTATAGATCTCATTGCAAGACACTACCCACCTGGAGAGATACCCGAGCTTATAAATGTCATAAAGGAAGTGCATAATATTGGCGACAATGCAGAAGTACTCTTGTATCCCGGCTCTGACAATGCCATAGACAATATCATTCGCACATTTTCCGAACCTGGAGACACCATTATTATGAGATTTCCCGAATATGGCAATACCGTATTATTTGCCCAAACACACGGACTAAATATTGTATACATAGATGTCAACCCCATCAACAATCTAACAGTAGAAGCACTTATACAGGCATACCACAAGCATCACCCTGCCATTATCTACTTTTCCAACCCACATAATCCGTCGGGACAATTTTTAGGACCAGATGAAATAGAAATACTGGCTCAAAAAGCCCAAAATTCTCTAATTATTGTTGATGAAGCATACTTACACTTTGCCGACACAACATTCATAGGAGCAATACCACTGGTAGAAAAATATTCTAATATTGTTATAACACGGACATTCTCCAAACTATTTGGTTTAGCAGGTCTCCGTATTGGATTTGCCGTAGCAAACACTAAGATATCGCCACACCTTCGCATTTTGCAACGAACAAAGGACCTAACATATATTTCCCAAATGGCAGCACTCCAGAGCCTCAAGCATATAGAAGAATACAGGCAGGTAGCCCATGAAATCATAGAAAGTAGACAATTTGTAGAAAACAGCCTTAAGGAAATAGGCTTTGAAGTTATAGGTCCGTCATATGGAAATTTCGTATTATTTAAACCAACAGTAGAACCTAAAATACTTTACGAAAGACTTCATGATAGGGGATATATCACTCGCTTTTACACTGAGCCCCGTATGGCAAATTACATGAGAGTATCTATATGGAGAAAACCTGTAATGGAAGGCTTCATTAGAACACTAAAGGAAGTGTTGTAAAGATGTGGACTGTGATACTTGCTGCCGGTCTGGGAACAAGGCTTGAGAGAGAAGACACAGACAAACCTAAGCCCCTCGTGTCTATAGGTAATGAGACCTTTCTTGACAGACTCTATCGTATGCTGAGGCCCTACACAGAAAAGTTTGTCATAGTCGGAGGACACGGATATCACTATGTGGAGGCATGGGCTAAAGGCAAAGATGATGTTATGACCATTCAGAACCCAGAATACACCAACACAGGCAACAGTCTCTCGGCACTGCTGGGCCTTATGGTTGTTCCAGAAAAACATGATGTTATTCTCACCGACGGAGATGTTGTCATAAAAGAAGAATATATAGAAAAGTTGGCAAGCACAAAAGGCAGTGCATTTCTTATAAGCAAGACAGAACTTGATGAAGAAGCCATGAAGGCAAAAATAGAAGACGGTTGTATTGTAATGCTTGGTAAAGGCATTAACGGAGACGGAGAAACTGTTGGTATGCAAAAACTATCTGATAAAATGGTAGAGAATTATATCTGGCACTTTGACAGAAAAAGGCATGTTATGGGATACTATGAAGATGTATTAACAGAACTTTTAACGAAGGAGTGTGTAAAAGCAATATGGGTAAATCAAACACACTGGGCAGAGATAGATACCAAAGAAGACCTACAAAGGGCCAAGGAGATTGGCCTCATCTAACATATAGAGAAGTTCTTGAAAGCCTCGGGGGGCCTCTCCCCATATGGGAATACTTTTTCCTCAGATATATATTCGGCTTTCTTGTGTACATTAACATAAACTGGCTCCACCTTCATCCCAATATTATTTCTCTATTATCTATGGCATCGGCCATAGCGGGAGTATATGCCTTCTGGCAAGGCAATTTTGTATGGGGGGCTTTGCTATTTGAGCTAGCCTTCATCTTTGACTGTGTAGATGGGCCAACAGCCCGCATAGCCAAGAGGACATCAAAATTGGGGGTAGCCCTTGAAGTATGGACAGACAGCATGAGACTTATAGGAAGCATGTGGGGACTTGTTCATGGATTGGGAGCAAACAATACTACTATGCTACTTGGCATGATATACAGTATCTCATTTGGAGCAGGTATCTGGTTGTATACCAAGAGTGTAGAAAGTGCAATGAAAGGCGGAGAAAGTATCAATCAGTGGATATCTTCAGGGCCTTTCTGGAAAATTCCCACATGGATTGAGTTGGAAACGGTGGGTTTCTTTTTACTCCCCCTTATAGGCAAACCACTATGGGGATTGTGGACCTTAGCTGCTATTCACCCTATTATGACCCTTATTATGACGGTCCACGGAGTGGTAACAGGTGAAGAATAAGCACCTAATCAGAAATATTTTTATCGCCATTGTTCTGTCTATCTCCGCCTTCATTATAGTAGGAGATAAAGACATATGGAAAGCATTAAAACTAATACCTACCATTCCATTCTATGTATGGATTATAGGAATAACACTCATCGTCATCAAATGGCACATTGAGGCTCTAACTTTATATATATTAATAAAGGAAAAAGGCTATACTCCAAAGTACTTTTCTCTTGTAAAATTTATTATTTCCAGCTATCTATTTCACTATATTACCCCATTTCAAAGCGGTGGTCAGGCCTTCCAAATTTACTATCTTTCCCTTATGGAAATGCCACCTGGTGTAGCCACAGGTATTATTCTTATACGAAGCCTAATGTTTCAAATGGCTATGATATTGGCCATAATAGTGGGATTACCAGCACTCAACCGCATAGGTCATACCAAGATAAGCCAGTTCGTATGGTTGGCTTTGGGGCTTATACTTTTCCTAATACTAATATATTTTCTCGCAGCTTCGCGAAAAATATGGCGCAGTGGTCCCATTAAGGGCATGCGAAAATTTATACATGAAAAATATGAATCTTTCTACAAAAAGTTAGCAGGAGAACTCATTCTATTTAGAAAAATTTGGCGAACCACAAAACACCAAACATTTTTTATCGGGGTCATTCTATCATTTTTGCAAATAATACTATTCATATCCCCACTCATTGTTGTTCTATATTACCTTGAACCTAATATCAACATTGTTAGCACATTTGAATTGGCTCTGCTGGCAGACACTATAGGCGGACTCATACCAACCCCAGGTGGCAGTGGTGGTGTTGAAGGCGCCATGTCAATCATCCTTACAGCATCTGGTATAAATAAACCAGATGCCCTACTTGCTGTTGTTATATGGAGACTGATGGCATACTACATGCCCATTGGAGCAGGCATGATAGCCCTACTCCTATCAGGCATAGATAACCCCGAAGACTTTATAGGGAAGAAAGAGCATATCCAAGAAGAATCCCCCAGCTCAGAAATGTGAACGGGTCATTTTTAATGACAATATTTTTCACCTTAGCTGGTCTCAGCACATCACCCCAAGAAGCTACAATAACAATATTATCATAGTGTCCACCATCTACAACAAGTTCTGAATACGAAATAACTACATTCTTTATATAGCATGACAAAACAATCTTGCTATACAAGGCTACCAGAGAGCCTTCAATGTGCCCACTTATTTTTACCTTGCCACGAAGAGATACCACATTACCTTTTACAGTACCTTTTACAAGGAGAACACCTCCCATAACAACGATATTACCTTCATAGACCTCTCCTTTAGGCACAATAAATACATCATCTCTTTTTACAATGGTCTTGTTAGTTTGCCTTTTTTCTTTCATCACCATCTCACCTCCACATTACCCACATGGGGCCTCACAATATCGGCAAACCTTTCAAGTTCTTCTCTACTGTATGTGTCATCGGGAGATTCACCTTCATTAAGCACCTTATCTTTATGGTACCGTTGAATAGCATAATAGGAGGCTCCTTTTATCCACTGGGCTATATCGTAAAAATCGTTTTCCTCCACATATGTGGGTACCGCCGTTGTTCTCAGTTCAAATGGTATATCCGAAAACATGAGTATATCTAAAGACTCAGAGACAGCCTTTACCATATTTCTACCTTTCTCTTCTGACAAGCCAATAGCCCTATAATAGTTCTGCCTTGATGTCTTGATATCCATAGCCACATAGTCTACAAGTCCATTTTCAATATAGCCCTTCAGAATATCAGGATTGCTACCGTTGGTATCTATTTTCACCTTATACCCCAGAGACTTGACCTTTTCCATAAAACTGGCAAGATTTTCACCGTGAAGTGTTGGTTCTCCACCGGTAATACACAGTCCCTTTAACATGCCTTTTCTCTTTCTCAGGAAATCAAGGACATCTTCTTCTTCATAAATACCCTCTGCAAGGGGTGGCGCAACAAGTTCAGGATT
>JAMORD010000140.1 GCA_027063755.1 bacterium
CCCATAGGTGCTGTTGCCGTGAAAGATGGGAAGGTTATTGCCAGGGCTCATAATATGAGACAGATGCTTGGTGACCCAACAGCCCATGCGGAAATCTTACTTCTTAGGAAGGCTTCCCATGTGCTTGGTACATGGTATTTAACCGATGTTGTTGTATATGTAACCCTTGAGCCTTGCATGATGTGTACAGGGGCTCTGTATCAATCGCGTATAAAAAAACTGGTGTTTGGTGCATATGATCCGAAAATGGGGGCTGTTGTCTCCAATCAAGACTTTTTATCACTTGATTGGGTTAATCACAAATTTCAAGTTGTTGGCGGTGTTTTAAAAGAAGAATCGGCCAGTATGTTAAAGGCATTTTTTCGTGCCAAGAGAAAGTAGCATATAATAGTCTTACATAACGAGTAGGGAGGGAACGGCATTGGCTTTATATAGAAAATATAGACCACAAACATTTGATGAGGTTGTTGGTCAGGAGGCTGTTGTATCAATACTGAAAAAGGCTCTTGACTCTGGTAATATCTCCCATGCATATCTATTTGCAGGGCCGAGAGGTACAGGTAAGACCTCTATAGCCCGTATTCTGGCAAAGGGACTAAACTGTGAAAAAGGTATTACATCGCAGCCATGTGGCACATGTTATATGTGCCGTGCCATTACAGAGGGTAGGGCTGTAGATGTTATAGAGATAGATGCCGCATCTAATAGGGGGATTGACGATATTAGAGAGATCAGGGAACGTGTGAAACATCCTCCCCTTGAGGGCAGATATAAGGTGTATATCATAGATGAGGTTCATATGCTTACCAAAGAGGCATTTAATGCTTTGCTAAAAACGCTTGAGGAACCGCCAGAATATGTGGTATTTGTACTGGCTACTACCGATCCCCATAAGTTGCCTGAAACCATTCTTTCAAGGGTGCAGCGTTTCAATTTCCATAAGTTATCTATAGATGATAGTGTGTTACTACTTCAAAGGGTGTGCGATGGGGAGGGCTTTCAGTGTGAAAAAGAGGCTTTGGTGCTTATTGCCCGCTACAGCGATGGGGCCATGAGAGATGCCCTTAATCTGCTTGAGCAAGTATCTTTGGTAGGTGATGGCAAGATAACACTTGAGGCCGTTAAGAAGGTTATTGGTGGTGTGTCTGCAGAAAGGGTGCTTCAGTTTTTCAGAGCCTTACAGCAGGGAGATACCCGTGCAGTATTTGCCGTGCTTGATAGTGTGCTTGATGAGGGTACAGATCCCGTGCTGTTTCATAGGACACTATTTGAATACATTTCCTATGCCATAGACTACGCTGTTGACAATTCTTCTGCGGAGAAATTGGGGCTTCTGGAGGTAGAAAAGGAGATTCTTGCCATATTAGCAGGCCTTGGTATAGATGTACTTAGTGAAATGTCTAAACGAATGATAGAACTGGAGCGCTATTATCGTTATACCGACAGGCATAAGTCTTCTGTGCTCAAGATGGTGACTGTAAAACTAATGGAGTTTTGGAAAGGACAGGATCAAAAGTCATCTGTATCGCAAAATCCGGTGGCAGATGTGCCCGTCAAGAAAGAAACGACTTCTAAGAAACAGAAGGCTACTGCGAATTCTGCTACTCAGCCACATAAGGCTACTGGGCAGGCTGTAGATAAGAAAGAGACAATTAAAAAGGAATCTACTGCTGAGGCAAAACTTGAAGAGAGTGTCGCTTCATCAGATGTAGATAAAGAGGCCGAAGAAATTGTCAGCATGTTTAAAAAAAAAGCCCCAAAAGCCGGAGAGGATAAACCCAAGGTTGAAAAGAAACATGAGGAGAAAAAACCTGTAGATGAAGTGTATAAACTGCTATTTTCCCATTATCCAGAGTGGGCTTTACTGTATTACAAGGTAGGTAGGGTAGAGGGGGAAACACTTTACTTTTCTACAACATATGCCAAAGACCTCTTTGAGACGGCTATAAACAAATTTGGTTGGAAAGAAAAACTGCTGGAAGTATTAAAGCCCCTTGGTATAACAGAGGTTGTTGTAGAGGAAAAAGGGGCATCACAGCCGTATGTGCCTGCCTCTGAGGAAGAGGCTATTCAGATTCTTAATGAGATTTTCCATGTGTGAGGTGAGTATCGTTGAATAGTGTGGTTGAACACCTTGCTATGCTTCTGAGAAAAATGCCCGGAGTGGGCTTTAAGAGGGCCAGGGAGATGGCCGAATATATGCTTAAGGAGTCTCCTACATATAGAAAGGAGCTTATAGAGGCCATTGAGGCTCTGGATAGGGTTAAGTTGTGTACAGAATGTTTTTACTATGCGGAGCCAGGTAAGGATTTGTGCCATATATGTAGCGATGATAGTCGTGATAGAAGTGTTATATGTGTTGTTGAAGATACAGAATCTGTAGATAGGATAGAAGAAACAGGAGCCTATAGGGGACTATATCATGTTTTGTGGGGTATTGTTGATATGAAAAAAGGCAAGATGCCTGATCCAGACAAGGTAGAAAAACTCATGGAGCGACTGTCTCGTGAAGAGGTTAAAGAAGTTATCCTTGCTATGTCGGCAACAACAGAGGGAGAGATTACGGCAGATTATATTGCCGAGGAGATAAGAGATAGGGGTATAGATGTTAAGATTACCACCCTTGCAAGGGGAATATCTGTGGGTACAGAGATAACGTTTGCCAGTCCAGAGACCCTCGCAAGGGCTATAGAAGGAAGGGTAGAAGTTGATGAAGATAAGGGTTATTGATGATTTGGATAAACTTATAGGGGTTATGCCTGAAGACCTCAGACAAGCGGTAGAGCAGATAGAAGACAAAGAGGATATTGTTGAGTTTGTTGTTGATCTTGGCAGACAGCCTGAGGTAAGGTTTCATAAAGACTTTGCCATTTTGCTTGAAAGATCAATTACAGAAGAAGATATCAGTTATATTGTGTCCCGTGTGGGACAATTTGGACCTGACGGCAGGGCTGGTATTGCAGGAACACTTCATAGAATCTCTGCTATACGTACCCGCACGGGTAAAATTGTAGGTCTTACCCTTCGTGTAGGGCGCGCTGTATTTGGTGTGTTGGAACCTCTGAAAGACATCTTTACACAGACGAACGATAGCGTGCTTTTACTTGGAAAACCAGGTGTGGGAAAGACCACTATACTTCGTGAGGTGTCTCGTGTTCTTGCCGATGAGATGAGACAGCGTGTCATTGTTGTGGATACATCTAATGAGATTGGTGGTGATGGTGATATTCCACATCCTGCCATTGGTAGGGCAAGGAGAATGCAGGTTGCTTCTCCTGAAAAACAGCACGACACCATGATAGAGGCCGTTGAAAATCATATGCCTGAAGTTATTGTTATTGATGAGATAGGTAGAGAAGAAGAGGTGATGGCTGCTCGCACTATTGCCGAGCGTGGTGTAAGACTTATTGCAACAGCCCATGGTGGTTCACTGGAGAATCTTTTGTTTAACCCAACATTGTCTGACCTTGTTGGTGGTATCAATGTTGTTACCCTGAGTGATGAAGAGGCACGAAGGAGAAAGACTTCTAAAACGGTAATGGAGCGTAAAGGACAGCCAACCTTCAAGATACTCATTGAGATTAAGAGTAGAAGCGAGTTTGTCATACACCGAAATGTGGCCAAATCTGTTGATAGTATCCTTTCAGGTATACCACCAAAGGTGGAAATACGCAGGGTGAAAGATGATGGCACTGTTGAGATAGAGGAAAGTCAACCACTGCCACTTGACCTAAAAGAGGAGAAAAAGGCGTTTATCAAGAATAGGACGCTGAAGATATATCCCTTTGGCCTTAGCAAAAATAAGGTTGAAAGTGCCATCAGAGACTTGGGTGTCAATGGTGTGCTTTCGGGCAATCTTGATATGGCAGATTTTGTCATTGCCCTGAAGTCTCGCATATCTAAGCATTATCCACAGATTAGACTGGCAGAGCGTATGGGAAAAGATATCGTCAGTGTGAGAAGTAATACTGTTAGGCAAATACAGACGGCCCTTAGTGATTACTTAGGTCTTGAAGGCGAAGAGAGCGGTGAAGAAGAGGATGTTATCTCTAAGACACGGCAGGTAGCTTTAGAGGTACTTCAAACAGAGGTGAGTCTCAGTGTACCTGCCAATGAGGAGATACTTGATAACCAGATAGAGGTTATAAGGTCACTTGGGCTGGAGTATGAAATAGTAGGTAATGAGATTGTCATTAAATACCCAGGTGGTGATACAGAGTGAATGGAGCTTTTATCACAATAGAGGGTATAGATGGTAGCGGTAAAGATACTTTGGCTAAAAAGATAAAGGAATATTTAGAGTCAAAGGGCATAGAGGTGGTGCTTACCCGAGAACCGGGTGATGTTTTTGAAGGGAAGATTAGGGATGTACTTATGCATGGTAAACCATTGCCACTTTCTGAAGTATTTCTATTTATGGCTGATAGACATGAACATGTAGAGCGTCTTATAAAGCCTTCTCTTGAAGCTGGTAAGTGGGTTGTTTCTGTGAGATTTGCCGATTCTTCTATGGCCTATCAGGGGGCAAGAGGTGTTGATAGAGAATTCATACAACGACTAAATATGGAGGCCGTGGGTGATGTTTTTCCACAGCTAACCATACTCCTTGACCTTCCTGTAGGTAAGGCCATGGAGCGTATCAGAGGTAGAGGAGATACAGTTGAACACTTTGAAAAAGAAGAATTTCTTAACAAGGTTCGCAGTCTATATTTAGAAGATGCTTCGCAACACGGTGAAAGAATTATTGTTGTTGATGCAACGACATCACCTGATGACATATTCCAGGCTGTTAGGCCTTACATTGATAAACTTCTTGAAGAATATATGCCTGTGCAGATGGATATTTCCCGTAGCGATG
>JAMORD010000141.1 GCA_027063755.1 bacterium
GGACCTAAAAATACCGCCGTTGCCAAGACATATATACCATCTTTCAGCTCTTTCACAGGTTGCATGTCGTCCCACGATACAATCTGCACATACTGAGGCCTTGCTCCGGGAATAGCCCCCAGTTTTTCAAGGACATGTTCTACAACTTTGGTGGCATCTCTTTCGCCGTCTTTTATCATCTGAAAACCTTCTTTTAGTGCTTCATAGATGCGTGGTGCTACAGTCCTTTCCTCTGGTGATAGATATGTGTTGCGTGAGGACATAGCCAGCCCATCGGGTTCTCTGGTTGTCTCCACAGGGACAATGTCTATGGGAAAGTTGAGGTCTTTTACCATCTGCATAATAATTCTTAGCTGCTGTATGTCTTTCTTGCCAAAGTATGCCCTGTCTGGCATAACGATGTTGAAGAGTTTGGCAACAACAGTAAGCACCCCTCTAAAGTGCCCAGGTCTGAATCTGCCACATAGGTGGTCAGATAGCTTCAGCACATCAACATACACCAGTGGGGCACCATCGGGGTACATCTCATGGGTATCTGGGGCAAAGATGTAATCTACGCCTTCCTTTTCACATAGGCTGGCATCTCTTACAAGATCTCTGGGGTAAGATTCAAAGTCTTCTCCTTCTCCAAACTGGGTTGGGTTGACAAAAATGCTAACAACAACGATATCGTTGTCTTTTCTTGCCTGTCTAACAAGGTTAAGATGTCCCTCATGAAGATACCCCATTGTGGGAACAAAGCCTATGGATTTGCCGGCTTTTCTATGTTCCCATAGCACCTTTCTTAGTTTTTCTATGCTCTTTATAATCTCCATATATCCCCCTCCCTCAGAATGAATGCTCATCATCTGGGAATATCTCTTCCTTCACCTCTTTAGAGTATGTTTGCAGAGCATTTGTTATAGTATCTGCCAAGTTGGCATATTTTTTCAGGAATGTGAAGTTGATGTCTGGATCCATACCCAGCATATCGTAGAGAACGAGTACTTGTCCATCTGTGTCTTTGCCTGCTCCTATACCTATGGTGGGTATAGAAATGGTCTCTGTTATGGCCTTTGCTACCTCTTTTTTGGTTGTCTCTATAACGATGGAGAATGCACCAGCCTCTTCAAGTGCCTTTGCGGACTTTATAAGGTATTCTGCAAGTTCTGGCTTTTTGCCCTGTATCTTATAACCACCGAGCATATTCACAGATTGTGGTGTCATACCAATATGGCCCATAACAGGTATACCCTGCTGTGTGAGAAATCTCACTATATCTGCCTTTTCTATTCCACCTTCCAGTTTTACAGCGTGTGCTCCCGATTTCATGAGCACTTCGGCGGTTTGGGCAGCTGTATCTTTATTGTAGTATGACATAAATGGCATATCTGACACAATAAGCGGTGTCTCCAGTGCTCTACTCACGGCCCTTGTATGGTAGGCAATATGCTCTACCTCTACAGGTAGTGTAGTGTCAAGTCCCTGTATAACATTACCCAGTGAATCGCCAACAAGCACGGCATCTATACACTGACATGCCTCTATAAGCTTGGCAAATGTATAGTCGTATACGGTTACCATTACCAGTTTGCGTTTGCCTTTGAGCTTTTTAAATCTTGGAACTGTCATCTTTTTCACTATTATCGCCTCCACCGCTATGCAGTTTATATATTACATCACTTTGAAGGATGTATAGTTCTCTTAGAAAGCCATCAAGTAAAGAGGCCTCTATTTCAATGGTTTCATGATCTCCCCGTGCTGCAGGACCTGTTAGCCCGTCTTTGCCATACTTTAGCACATTGTCAATGCTTGTGTATGATAGGTTTCTAACACTGTCTACAATTTCTGGTGGTAATGTGCCCACTTCTCGCAGTAGGGCAAGCCCCATAAGGGTATTGAGTGCTGTAAAGTTTGATATAAATACCAGTGCCGTATGATAAATGGCTTTTTTCTCCGTGTCTATCTGAAAATATTTGCCCCCAAGTGCATCTATAATATCGGTGCATATGTCTATATGTCCCTCAACGGCAAATAGCACTCCTTGGAATGAAGTATCTGGTGTTATGCTCATAATAGGGTGCATGCTACACCGTTTTTCACTGCTTAGCACATCTGAAGATAGCATACCACTCATATGTATGTGACTGGTGAATGGGGCAAACTGCGAGATTTCTTCTGAGGTTTTTTCTATATCTGCGTCTTTCCTTACGATAATTACCCTGCCATGGGGTAGGGGATTGCCGTAGGGTATATGGTTTATTCCATATTTCTCAGCCAACTCTTGGGCTCTATCCTCTGATGGAGAAGTGATATGTAGCAGATAATACGCTTTAAGATTTTTAATCAGTGCCTGGGCAACTTTTCCGGTGCCAACAATACATAAAGGCTCCTTGGGCATATCATCAGCCCCTTAGCACCATGATGACCTCTTTGACATACTTGGCGTTTTTGAGAAAATCCTTTGCGGCTTTCTTGAATATCTCGAGGGATTTTTCCTTGGGACAACCGTATATGCCCGCACTGATGAGTGGAAATGCTATGCTTTTTAGTTCCATTTCCTCAGCTTTTTTCATGGCTCCTATATAGGCTTTGTAGAGCTTATCTGCTTTATCATCGTCCCATTTGCCACGGCATATAGGTCCTACAGTATGTATAACATATTTGATACCGACCTTTTCTAAGTTCATAGCCGGAGTAATGACAACCTCACCATGATTAATGTAGTTTCTGCCTATCTGCTTTAAACATTCTTCTTGGGATATTCTTGTATATATATCTGGGTTTCCTGCGGCAGCCCGTGCAATGGCAAGAGCAACTCCACCACCATGGGAAAGATATTTATTGGCTGCATTGACAATAGCATCTGCTTTTATCTTGGTGATATCGCCATACACAACTTTTATTTCACCATTTTCTACGGGGAAAACTTCTTTATTCATATATTATTCTCCTCTTACCCAACAAGAATATCAATCAGTGTTAGTTCTGCACCTTTGGCCCTGTGCCTAACAAGCACAGATATTCCCATGAGTTCAGCCATGCCTGCATACATGCCTTTTATGAGAGAAAATAGTCTTAGTTTGGAGTGGTAATAGACTGTAAAGTGAGTGTCGCTATTTTTGCGTATTTCTATGGTGTTTTCATGCCATGGTACATTGTCCTCAACGAACTTCACCGCTTCTTCGCTTTCCATGAACTTGCAAAACTTGGGATATGAACTAGTGTATTGCTTAAACATAATCGGTTCGCCAATGGTGATAAACCATTTGCCGAATGTAAACAGGAAAAACTGATATTCACGGTTGAGAGTAGAAGCCGAGAGTCGCAGCAACTTAATCATATCCTCAGGAGTATCTACATCCTCTTTTCCATATTCTGCCCGTATGTCGCTCCATATACCAGGGCCACCTATGTGCTCAACATATCTTTGTAGGTTCTTTATTAGCAATTTTTCCACAGTTTTTCACACTCCTCTTATCTCCTCTCTCTACAATTTTAACATACAGGTTATAATTAAAACAGATAAAGGAAGGGGGGATATATATGAGGCTGACATTTTTAGGACATTCTGCCTGGCTTGTTGAAGGAAGCAAAAAAGTAGTTATTGACCCTTTTATTACAGGGAACCCTCAGGCGCAGATTGGTGTAGAAGATTTGTATGATGTTGATTACATTGTAGTAACCCACGGACATAGTGACCATTTGGGAGATACCTATGATATAGCCCGCCACAGTGGGGCAACAGTTATATCCAATTATGAGATTAGCTTGTATCTATTTTCAAAAGGCATACAGAATGTTCATAGCATGCATATTGGAGGAAAATATATATTCTCTGATGGGATAGGATTTAAGCTAACTCCAGCTCTCCACGGTAGTGCCATTATAGATGGAAAGGATGTTATATATGGTGGTAATCCTGTTGGTGTTATTGTGTTTATGGATGATAGGGCCATATATCATGCAGGAGATACAGGACTGACAATGGATATGAAACTTTTAGCCGATGAGCTAATTGATGTGGCACTACTACCTATTGGTGGTAATTACACCATGGATGTAAAAGACGCAGCAAAGGCAGCATCATTTATCAAGCCCAAGCTGGCTATTCCTATGCACTATAATACCTTTCCTGTTATAGAGGCCGAGCCTGAAGAGTTTGTTAAAGAGGCCAAGAGACTGGGTATCAATGCTCAGGTTGTTGCTCCCGGTCAGTCTGTTGAGATTTAATAAGCGATATGATTTCGTAGGTAAGGAATGCAAACAGGGCAGTAAGTGCCGTTATAGTAGCTGATGGAATAGTAAGTTTCATGAGGTGAGCCATAAAGGGAGAGGGCTCTTTGAGAAGGGGAATAACTCCTAGCCAAGTCATAACAAGTATTGTAGGGCTAAATAGGGTGATGGCCATAACGCTTAGCGTTATGGCCACATTCTTTTTGATAGCCCATATGCAGAATAGGGTTATGACGATATACAAAATAAATAATGTAAGGGTGAGATAAGTTATCTGCATACTGGGAGAGATAGCTATAATGGTAAGTCCCGCTGCGATGCCAACTACAGATTCCCAGAAATATCCTAAGACAATGACGATGGCAAGGAGTAGACCAATAAAAAGCGAAACAATACGTTTTTTTCTCATATGCGATGCATATTGTGATATAAGTTTGGCGTTTTGCTCTTTGAGGGTTATTATGTTGGACTGAGTGATACTGGCTGCTTCTTGGTTAAGCCCTTCAAGGTGATAAAGATAAGGTAGAATATACATTCGCCTATAGTCTGTGGGGTTACCGTCCATGAGTGAAAGATATTCTACTTTGTATGTGAGAAGTTCAAGGTATCTAATCTTCATTAATAT
>JAMORD010000142.1 GCA_027063755.1 bacterium
GGAGGGTTTTCTACACGTCTTGTTTTCATTTTGCTTGCAGGTGCTTTATACTGGTTGGCTTCATACTTTAGGAAAGAAACAGTGCCCGTTCTTGAGACAGAGACGTCTGAAGGGGGCGAAATAGGGGCTGGGGCTGGTGTTACTGGAGTAGAGGGAGTAGCTCCAGGTGGTGCTCCTGAAGAGGCCCTTGGCACCATGGAGAGCATGATGGCTTTAGTCGGGGTTGACCCGTTTGAGCTGGAATTTGGCTATGGACTTCTGCCACTCTTTGATATAGAACAGGGGGGAGATCTTCTTAGTCGTATATCTTTACTCAGGAGAAATATTACCGGAGAAATTGGTTTTCCTGTGCCACCTGTTAGGGTACATGACAGTTATGTCTTAGGAGCGAATGAATATGTGATAAAGGTTAGGGGGGTAGAGGAAGGTAAAGGCGAGGTGTATACCGATAGATTCTTAGCCATGGGACCACCTGATGATCTTAAACTCTTGCAGGGTATAGAAGTTGTAGAGCCGGTATTTGGATTACCGGCAAAATGGATACCTTCATCCGCCAAGTTTGAGGCCGAAGCTATGGGACTGACAATAGTAGATGCTTCAACAGTTATTCTTACACACTTAGGAGAGATTATTAGGCGAAAGCTATATGAGGTTGTGACCAGACAACAGGTTAAAGAACTCCTTGACTATCTTGCTGAAAGGTATCAGGCTGTTGTTGATGATGTCCTTAATACAATGGGTATTGGTGAGGTAGAAAATATTATTCGTAGACTCTTGATGGAACAAGTGCCTTTGAAAGATATGATAGCAGTGCTGGAAACTGCCGTTGATGCCTATAAGGTTAATAGCTCCATGCCGTTTGTTATAGATTCTATCCGTGAGAGGATTAGGAAGCACATTATTGAACATATAAAGGCCGATGATGGTAATGTGCATATTATTGTTCTTGATCCCAATCTTGAGAAAATGCTTGCCCCTGTTCTCACCAATGAAAATGCCTCTTTTCCACCTGGTACTATCATGCGAGTGGTAAAAAATCTCAAAGATGCCGTTAATGATCAACTTGAAAACGGTTTTCCGCCTGTGTTTTCTGTATCTCCCAGTATTAGATATTACTTTTTTGATTTTGTTAACACATATGTATCCCAAAGTGCCTTTGTTGTCTCTTATAATGAAATAAGAGATGCTAAGTTTGTACAAGATAAGGTGGTGAAGCTCTCCTGATTATAAAAGTTTTTAGGGGAACAGATGTCAATAGGGTTTTAGAACGTATCAGGCAAGAGTGGGGTAATGATGCTATTGTTATTGATGTGAAATACAAGAGAAAATATCTATTTTTTGGGGAAAAATATGTAGAAGTTACCGCAGCCAGAGATGAGTATGGCATGTTAGGAGAAAATGTAAAAAATCGTATGTCTGAAAGTGAGAAATTACCAGTGGAAGATCTATTAAGGGAGATAAAAGAAAATAAAGAGTTAATGTTAAAGGTGCTAAAGGCACTGAGTGAGACCTCTTCCGGTAAATCTGAGAATGGTGTAGAAAGGTTTTTTATGGATTTAGGTTTTTCACGTGAGTTTTCATTGCTTGTAAGTGAGAATATGCCTCTCCAGGCTGCTGGTGATGAAGAGGCCATGAAGAGTTTCCTTAAGCGCTACATCAAGAAAAATGTGCATGTTAAGCCTTTTGATAAATATCGCACAGATCTACTTCCAAGAGTTGTGTCTCTCGTGGGATCAACTGGTATAGGTAAAACAACAACCCTTGCTAAGATAGCATCTATTTTGCATCTTTACAAGCGTAAAAACATAGCTCTGTTTTCTATAGATACCTATCGTATTGGTGCGATAGAACAGCTGGAGGAATATGCAAAGATTCTTAGAGTGCCATTTGAAGTTATTCGCAATCCTGAAGAAGTGGCTTCGGCTTTATCAAGACACTCTTCTTCCGATTATATACTTGTGGATACGATAGGAAGAAGTCCTAAGGATAGCTTAGAAATAGTAAAACTGGCGTCGTACTTATCCGCTTTTCCGTCGTCTATTGTATTTTTGACACTGGCGGCTAATATGAAGCTTGTTGATATGCTATCGGCTTATGAGCGGTTTTCTTCACAGATAAAAATATCAGGTGTAATACTGACAAAGCTTGATGAGACTGATGATATAGCACCGGCACTTGAGTTTTTAATGAGAACGGGAATACCGCTGGTTTATATAACAACAGGTCAGAATGTGCCAAATGATATTATGGAGCCCAATGTAGAATACTTAATAGAGAGGTTGAATATCAATGGATCAAGCTAAGGTATTGAAGCAGCTGGCTGAAGGCGGATTGGTGACAGAAGACGAAAAAAACACCCGGTTTATTACAATTACATCGGGTAAAGGTGGGGTTGGTAAGACAAACTTTGCCCTAAATCTATCCATTGCGTTGTCTAAATTTGGCAAGCGTGTACTTCTGGCCGACGCTGACATTGGTCTTGCTAATGTGAATATTCTTCTTGGTACCTCCCATCCGCTGACGATATACGACATAATCGTTAAGGGAATAGATTGGAGAGAAGTGGTATACCCATTTGACGATAATTTCTTCATATTGCCAGGTTGTTCTGGTATAGAAGAAGTACTCAATCTTACAGAGACACAGCTTCAGATGCTTGTTAAAGTTCTTGATAATATGAGTAAGATGTTTGATTTTGTTATTGTTGATACAGGGGCAGGTATAACACATTCATTAATAGCATTTGCCCTTGCATCGCCAGAGCTGATACTTGTTACAACTCCCGAACCTTCTGCCTTGGCCGATGCATATGCCACATTAAAAGTACTTACTCAAAAGGGATACGATGGAAAGATATGGACTGTTGTCAATATGGTTAGAGATGTAGCAGAGGGGGATAAGGCTTTTATCGCTTTGTCTACTCTTGTGAAACGATTCTTTGATAGGGAAATAGATCATCTTGTTAATATTCCTGATGATCCAGATGTGCATACGGCTGTGTCATTACAAAAACCTATTCTTGTTCATAAACCTAACTCAAAGTTTTCAACATCTGTTATGACGGCTGCACGAAAGTTGCTTGGTGTTTATACCCCGGAAAATAAACATATTTCGTTCTGGGATAGAATAGTGAAAACATTAACTCGCAGGTGGTGATATCATTGCCCAGCAAAATTGTTCTTCCAGAAGTAGGGTCTAAGGTATGGATAGAGGTTAAAGAGGGAGGGGATCTGCAGTCTTACACTTCTCGTGTTGAAGATATTAGGGGGGATCGTATTGTATTGGCGGCTCCTATGTACAAAGGTACTTTGGTGAAAATCAATAGTGGGAAAGTTAATGTCCGCTTTGTACACAAGGATGCCCTTTATGTGTTTGAAAGCGATGTTCTTGAGCAAAGAGCTATGCCTATCCCTTCCCTTATAGTCAGAGTTCCTAAAGAGGTGAAGAGAGAGCAAAGAAGAGAGTATGTTCGCGTACCATGGCTTATCATGGCCAAGTTTTTAGTGTTAAGCGAGGATGAGATAAATGTTCAATATAGAGATTATCCCAAGCTGTGGGAGGAAAAACTCTTTGATATCTTTGATGGGGTTATTAAGGATATATCAGGTGGAGGTATTCGTTTCAATATTTCTATGAACTGGGTAAAACAATATGATATTAGGGTTGGTAGATATATGCTTGTGAAATTTTCGCTAGAGTATGATTTGCTGGGGAATCACTATGAACGAGAGTTTATAGAGAAGATAAAAATTGTTAGAGATATACCTATACTCAGTAAGCTCAATGCAGAGTTTGGAGCTACATTTATTGATATTCCTGATAGAGATAGAGACTTTATTATTAAAGCTGTTTTACAACGTCAGCGTGAGCTTATTAAGAAGGGGGTGCTTTAAATGCCTATTCGTGTACTTGTAGTTGATGATTCGTTGCTAATAAGACGATTTGTCAAAGACATATTGTCTCGGGATCCAGAATTTGAAGTTATCGGAGAGGCTGCTGATGGTGTAGAGGCCATAAATAAAATAATGGAGCTTTCTCCTGATGTTGTTATCCTTGATTTAGAGATGCCAAAGAAGAATGGCATAGAAGTGATTAGAGAAGTAATGGCCAAAAAGCCTACAAGGATTCTGGTATTTTCATCTCATACTAAGGAAGGAGCTGAGATTACCACAACAGCTCTTACCAGTGGTGCCATAGATTTTGTATTTAAACCCTCTTGGAGTCATATCGCTAGTAATATATCAGAATTTTCTAAGATGTTTATAGAAAAGGTTAAGCTTGTAGCCCGTTCTAAGATACCAACCCCTAAACCAGAGGTGGCTGAAACCCAGCCTACTGCACCAACGCCTTCCCGTCCAACGATTCGAAAAGAGAAGCTTGGTATTGTAGCCATTGCATCGTCTACAGGAGGTCCCAGGGCTCTTACTGCTGTTGTTCCCAAGCTTCCGGAGGATATGCCTGTTCCCGTTGTTATTGTTCAGCATATGCCAGCAGGTTTTACAAAGTCTTTGGCAGAACGTCTTAATAGGCTATCAAAACTGACAGTCAAAGAAGGAGAAGACGGTGAACCAGTAAGAGCAGGCTATGTATACATTGCTCCTGGTGGCATTCATATGCGTGTCAGTGGTGGAAAGATAGAACTCTTTGATGGACCTCAGGTCAAGGGAGTTAAGCCTGCAGCTGATGTGCTGTTTGATAGTGTCGGAAGGGAATATAAGAAACAGACACTGGGAGTTGTACTTACCGGTATAGGTGATGATGGTACCGATGGGGCAAAGGTGATCAAGCAGTTTGGAGGTAAAATATTTGCAGAAAGTGAGGAAACTGCCCTTATCTATGGCATGCCTAAATCTGTTGTTAAGGCGGGGCTTGCCGATAAGGTTGTCCCCCTTCATCAGATGGCCGATGAGATTGTGAAGGAGGTCAGAAAATGGATCTAAAGCAGTTTATTGCTGAGGTAGAAAGAAAATTAAAAATCAACCTGTCAGGCTATCGTGAAGATCAAGTGAGAAGGCGTTTTGCCCTTTTTATGAAGCGTTATGGTATTAGTGACTATAGCGAACTTCTTGACAAAGTTCTCCATGATCCTAAGATCCAAAAGGATTTTATTGACAGATTAACCATTAATGTTTCTGAATTTTTCCGTAATCCAGATAAGTGGGAATATCTTAAGCGTACTTTAATTCCAGAGTTAATAAAAGAGAGTGGGAAATTAAAAGCATGGAGTGCTGGTTGTTCTGTAGGTTGCGAGCCCTATACCTTGGCACTTATCATGAAAGTTGATTTTCCACATGTGCCTGTAACTATTATTGCCACCGATATAGACGATGGTGCTTTGGCAAGAGCCCGTGAGGGTAGATACTTCAAGCGTGAGATGGTTAATGTTAAAGGAGAATATCTGAAATACTTTACTAAGATATCCGATGAAGAGTGGGTTATTTCACCTGAAATCAAACGCATGGTTACCTTTAGAAAACATAATCTTATAACAGATCCCCCTATAGATAAAGGGTTTGACCTTGTTATGTGTCGCAATGTTGTTATTTATTTTGAAAGGGAGCATAAACAGAAAGTATGGGAGAAGTTGGCAAGTGCCCTTAGAGTAGGAGGTTATCTTTTCGTTGGTGGTAGTGAAATTATATTTGGCACAGCCAAGATGGGGCTGAAACTTCATAAGCCAGGTTTTTATAAGAAGATAGAAGAGAAAGTATAGATATTTTGTTTTTAATGGCTTTAAAAGATGAAGAGGGGAAAATCCCCTCTTTTTTA
Source organism: bacterium (assembly GCA_027063755.1). Classification (GTDB taxonomy): domain Bacteria; phylum Coprothermobacterota; class Coprothermobacteria; order Coprothermobacterales; family JAADFF01; genus JAADFF01. The sequence goes on from JAMORD010000142.1 coordinate 5,770, forward strand.
TTGTCTGCTATCTTTCAGAAGTATTTGCCCGCATATAATTTGCCCGCATATATTAAGGAGTTGTTGCTGTTGTAGAAGTTGCTACTGTAGAAGTAGTTGTCGTTTCTGTAGATGTTGTTGGATTTGGTGGAGTTACTTGTTCTGTGGCAGATATATTACATACAAACGACATATTCTGTAACTGCTCGTAGGGAACCATAGCCGGTGTCATAATAGAATACTCATCACATTCGGGAAATGTGTAAGTACCAGCAAGGAAATCTACTCCTACCAAAATCCACGATGTGTCAGGAACGCATTTACCCTCTGGCTCTGTACCGATAAGATATAGGTCTTTTTCGCCGTTTTTATCTTTTTCTCCATAAGGTTTGCATCTTGCAATGGGTACTATATCGGCTTTTTCCTCTTTAACTTTGGGTATAGGAGAGCCGGGAAATAGATTTGTTGTTTCCAGCTTGCCCAGAAGAGTTCCCCATGTATATGCTGCAATTCCCGGTCCCATCATAAATGTACGAGCTTTGTATGGTAATTTCATGTCATATTTGTCAAGTCCTATGTAAACACTGGCAACGAAATCTCCACCAAAGCCTATAAACCATGCGTTTTTCTTTTCGTCTGTTGTTCCTGTTTTACCTCCGAGTTCCCATTTTTTCTTATTAAGTCTTTTAGCATAGATCTTATGCTTAAACACATCTTCAAGAAGGTCAACGGCAAGATAGTGAGCGTCAGGTGATAATACCTGAGTAGTGTAGGGTTTAGATTGCCATATGATGTTTCCTTTACTGTCAACAACTTTGAGTAGGTATCTTGGTGTAACTGCCTTTCCCCCATTGGCAAACGGTGCATATGCATAAGCCATTTCCAAAGGACTGAGATCTGTTGCACCTAAGAATGAAGAAAGATATGGTTGAATGCCTGTTTGTATACCCATTAGCTGTGCTCTATATCTAAAGGCATTGAGTCCAAGTGCCATGCCTATCTGTACTGTTACGGGGTTAGAAGATTCTATAAGAGCTTCTCTCATAGATATCCAGCCCCAATATTTACCGTTAAATTCCTTAGGAGACCACTCGTCTTTCATGCCAGGTACCTTTAATTTAAGTGGTTTACTTTCCCAGTAATCTCCAAGCATTGATATCTTATAGTCTAATGCAGTAGAATAAATAATCGGTTTAATAGAGGATCCTGTTTGTCGTTTAGCTATGGCCCTATTGAATTTCGTAGTGTTAAAGTCTTCTCCTCCAACCATTGCAAGAAGGTCACCTGTCTTAGGGTCTATTACCACAATAGCTCCTTGAGGTTGTGGTATCTTTTTATCTCCCACTTCATCGTATGGGATCTTACCATCAAGCCATTTATCTCTGAAATATTTTAGAGATTCTTTGAGCGATATGCTGGCAGATTCTTGAATGTTGACATTTAGTGTGGTGTAGATTTTTAAACCGCCCTTATATACTGTTTCTTCTCCAAACTTGTCTATCAGTTTAGGAATGACATATGTGAGGAAATAATTGACGGAAGGATCTTTGTATTCTGCCAGTTGACTATATGGTTTTATTAGTGGGGGATTTTTCAGTGCCTCTTCGTATTGTTCTTTGGAGATGTATCCATATTCGTACATTTTTTGAAGAACCACTTTGGCCCTTTCCCATGCGCCATCATAGTTGTAAAGAGGACACAGTGCAGAAGGACTGTTAATGATACCTGCCAGCATGGCAGCCTCTGAGATAGTAAGGCTTGCTGTATTTTTACCAAAGTATGTTAAGCTAGCACATCCAACACCATAGCAACCTGCTCCAAGATACACGGTGTTGAGGTACATTTCTAATATCTCGTCTTTAGTATACCTTTGCTCTAATCGCACAGCAAGAATGGCTTCTTTTATCTTACGGGTTATGTGTTTTTCCATACCTAAATTGTATATAGTTCGTGCGAGCTGTTGAGTTATAGTACTAGCGCCTTGCTTGACACTACCGTATCTGAGATTGACATAGATAGCCCTGAGTAGACCTTTAATAGATACACCTGGGTGTTCGTAAAAATAATGATCTTCCACAGCTATAACGGCCTTTTTGAGATATGGAGACATCTTATCAAGGGGAACATACTTATTTTTACTTCCCAGAGTAATGAGTTTCGTGCCGTTTCTATCGTAGATGACCGACGGTTTACCCACCTCAATCTGAAGGTTTTTGGGATCTGGAAGTTTTTTAGAGTACTCAGATATGATATTGATAGCAATTGCAGATGCAGCAAGGACCAGTGTAAGTGATATGATAATAAACACTAAGATAAGAGAATGAACAATACTCCAGATTATATGCAAAATCTTTTTTAGTGTCTGATTTGTTTGTTTGTTTTTTCTACCCATAGCAGTTAAAATTATAGCATATAGTATTACTTGCACTATCGGAGGTGAATTGGTATGACCATTGAAGAAAAGGTTGAAAAACTTGTTAGTCGCACCGCCGAGGTAATATCCCCTGCTGAGCTTGTAGAGAAATTCAAAAAGGCAGAAAAGGAGGGTAGACCTCTAAGGGTAAAGCTGGGTGCAGACCCTACAGCTCCAGATTTACACCTTGGGCATGCTGTTGTTCTAAGGAAGCTAAGACAGTTTCAGGATTTTGGCGCTAAGGTTTATTTTGTTATTGGTGATTTTACCGCAATGATCGGTGATCCAACAGGAAGAAATAAGACAAGGAAACCTCTTTCCCGAGAGCAGATTAAGGAAAATGCCAAGACTTACCTTGAGCAAGTATACAAGATATTAATTCCAGAAATGACAGAGGTTGTTTACAATAGCCAGTGGCTTGAGCCTCTTGGGGCTGCCGATGTTATTACCAAACTGGCATCTAAGTATACCGTTGCCCGTATTTTAGAAAGAGACGATTTTGACAAGCGTATGAAAGCTGGAATCCCCATTTATATACATGAGATTTTATATCCCCTTTTCCAAGGATACGATTCTGTAGCTCTTGAAGCCGATGTAGAGATGGGAGGAACCGATCAGATATTTAACTTGCTTGTTGGAAGAGATCTGCAGAGGGAATATGGACAAGATCCCCAGGTTGTCTTTACAATGCCTATTATTGAGGGTCTTGATGGTGTAAAGAAGATGTCTAAATCTCTTGGCAACTATGTGGCATTTAATGATGAGCCTAAAGATATGTTTGGGAAAATTATGAGTATTCCTGATGTCCTTATGAAGAAGTATTATGAACTTTTGACGGACTTTAGTGATGCAGAAATAGAGGAAATACTCAAAGGTCACCCCAGAGATGCAAAGATGAAACTTGCATATACCATTACAGCTTTCTTCCACGGTGAGGAGGCAGCCGCAGAGGCCCAGGAACATTTTGTAAAAGTCTTTTCTAAAAAGGAATTGCCCGATGAAATGCCAGAAATTAAATTTGCCGAGATTGTGCCCGGTGCAGAAGAAATTAGGCTGGTTGACTTTTTGGTTAAGGCAGGACTTCTTGGCTCAAAGGGAGAGGCCAAGAGAATTATCAAGGGAGGCGGAGTTAAGCTTGATGGCAATGTTATAACTGATATTGCATATGTGTTGTATCATAAAGATGAGCCTCAGGTTTTGAGGATCGGCAAGAAGCGTTTCTATAAAATCGTATAGTTCAGGAGGTGAAGCACATGATTGAAAACATTCTTGAAATTAGATGGCATGGTAGAGCAGGTCAAGGTGTGAAAACTGCCTCTTATCTGCTTGCAGAAGCCGCAATGGACCTTGGAAAGTATATACAGGCTTTCCCAGAATATGGTCCAGAGAGAATGGGGGCCCCTATGGCAGCCTATACAAGGATTAGCGATGAAAAGATTCTTATTCACAGTGGTGTTGAGAATCCCGATATTATTGTTGTTATTGACCCAACACTTGTTGGTACCATTGATATACTGAAAGGTGTTGACCTTGAGAAAGGTATTGTTATTATCAATAGTGCCATGGAACCAGATATGTTTAGGAAAAAACTTCCAGGTTTCAAAGGTAAACTGGCAACTGTTGATGCCACAGGCATTGCCCTTGATAGTATAGGTAGGCCAATTCCGAATGTACCTATGATTGGTGCTCTTATCAAGGTGACAGATCTTCTTCCACTGAAATCTGTTGAGGAGAAACTGAGACACAAATTCTCCGAGAAGTTTACAGAAAAGATAGTTGAGGGTAACCTTAAGGCCCTTGAAAGGGGTTATCAGGAGGTGAGAATAGATGGCTAAGGAACTTATGCCCAAGTCTTGGAAAGAATTTCCTGATGGTATCCATGTAGAAGTAAAAGATCAGCCACAGGGATTTGACTATATTACTGCAGGGTGGAGAACATTTAGACCAGAGGTCAATCTTGATAAGTGTGTTCACTGTATGATCTGTTGGCTTGTTTGTCCCGATAATGCCGTTGTTGTTAAAGACGGCAAGATGACCGGGTTCTTCTACGACCATTGTAAAGGTTGCGGTGTCTGTGCAAATGAGTGCCCGGTCAAAGCCATTGAGATGGTACCGGAGGTGAAGTGATATGGGAAAGAAAATAGCGATGGAGACTAACCAGTTGGCAGCATTTGCCATGGCCCAAATTGACCCAGATGTTGTTGCCGCATACCCTATTACCCCCTCTACGGAGGTTGTTCAGGAATTTTCTAAATATGTTGCCAATGGCGAGGTAACAACAGAGTTTGTGCCTGTTGAGAGTGAGCACTCTGCCATTTCTGCATGTCTTGGTGCTGCCACTGCCGGTGCCAGAGTTATGACAGCAACAGCATCTCAAGGTTTGGCTTTGATGAACGAGATACTTCACATTGCCTCTTCTTCAAGGGCTCCTATATCTGTTGTCGTTGCCTCTCGTGCCTTGTCTGGTCCTATCAATATTCATGGTGATCATATGGATATTTCTTCTATTAGAGATGCAGGATGGATTATTATGGTTGCCGAAGATGCTCAGGAGGCCTATGACAATATCATTCAGTCTATTCCTATAGCCGAGCGTGCCAGATTTCCTATTATTACCTCTTATGATGGTTTTATTACATCTCATGCTGTGGAAGTAGCCGAGGTTCTTGAGAAGGAAGAGGTTCAGAAGTTTATTGGTCCAAAGAAACCCGATTATTCTGTATTTGAAGATAAGCTTACAATTGGTGTTCTTGCACTTCAGGATTCCTATATTGAGTTTAAGAGAAAACAGGCTGAGGACTATGATAAGGTTGTTGACATCGTCAAGCAGGTTGGTAAAGAGTATGGAGATCTTACTGGTAGATACTACGATACTATTGAGAAGTATATGACAGATGATGCCGAGGTTATTATGGTTGTTATGGGTTCTACAGCAGGTACAGCCAAGGTTGTTGTAGACCAGATGAGAGCAGAAGGCCACAAAGTAGGTCTTCTTAAGATTCGCCTCTTTAGGCCTGTTCCTAAAGATGATATTATCAGCGTTCTGAGAACTGCCGATGCAGTGATGGTTATGGATAGGGCATTTACATATGGTGGTATTGGTGGTCCACTGTTTGAAGAGATTTCTGCAGCCATGAACGATCTACCATGTAGACCATACATGGCCAATTACATCTATGGTCTTGGTGGTAGAGATATTAAGCCATCACATATTAGACAGGTCTTTGAAGATGGTCTTAAAGCCGTTAAGGGTTGTGGCTTTGACCAGCAGATTAAGTGGATCACAGTGAGAGAGTGAGGTGATGAGGGATGGCAAATAACTTTAATATAACCCTTCCCGAGGTTAAAGAAATAGCAAGTCGTGGTGTGAAAGACCAGCCATTTATTGGTGGTCACCGCCTGTGTGCTGGTTGTAATGCTGGTACAATTGTTAGACAGGTTTTGACTGCTGCACAGTCTGATGAATATCAGATTGTTGTTGTTAATGCAACCGGTTGTTTAGAGGTTGCCACATCTATTTATCCATATACTTCTTGGAATGTGCCATGGGTACATGTGGCATTTGAAAACGCCGCAGCTGTTGCTTCTGGTATAGAGGCCGCATACAGAGCCCTTTGGAGAAAAGGAAGACTCAATAAGAAATTTAGATTTATCGTGTTTGGTGGAGACGGTGGTACATATGACATTGGTTTCCAGGCTCTGTCTGGTGCCCTTGAAAGAGGCCATCAGCTTCTCTATGTGCTTTACGACAACGAGGCTTACATGAACACTGGTATTCAGAGATCTTCTTCTACTCCTCTGGGTGCCAATACAACAACCTCTCCTGCCGGTAGTGTAATACCGGGTAAACCTCAGATGAAAAAGAGGATTGTTGATATTGTGGCATTCCACCGTATTCCATATGTTGCTCAAGCCATACCAGGACAACCTTTTGACCTTATGAAGAAAGTTAGAAAAGCTCTATCTTACGATGGTCCAACATTTATGGCAATTTATTCTTCTTGTACAAGAGGTCATAGGTTCCCACCGGAGAAATCTGTTGAGGTTGGTAAAAAGGCATGGGAGACATACTATTGGCCACTGTTTGAAATTGAACAGGGTCAGTGGAGAATTACCATGAAGCCACCGAAGAAACTGCCTATTGAAGAGTGGCTTAAGATGGAAGGCCGCTTTGCCCACCTCTTGAAACCTGGAAATGAGCATATTGTTAAGATGCTTCAGGAGGCAGTAGATGAATATTGGGATTATCTTGTAAGAATGGAAGAGATGACCAAAGAAAAAGGTCTCTGGACTTGGGTTCCACCGCTTACAAGACAGAAGATATAACAGCAGAGTGTGGGGAGCTTCGGCTCCCCACTTCTTGTAAGGAGTGAGACTTATGTTTCCACTCATGCATGTCAAAGCGGTTTTAGATGTACACGGTTCCCTTGATGATGAACTTATATTGGGAGCTTTACTCCCCGATGTGTTGAGGCTTACCGGTTGCGAGTGGTCTCGTAGTCATAGTGCTGCGATATTTATTAAAGATACATTGGGGCGATGCCATAGTATTACCATCGGTGCCATGTTACATGGAGAGTATCCTCAAGGTGTAGATTATTATTCTGATGTTGGCTTTAAGGATATCCCATGGGGGTGGGCATTTTATACAGCTTGGAAGTATACATCTAAACATCTTCATGGTAAGCTTCCTAAAGGGCTTGTCCCATGGGTGTTTCACAACATGGTAGAGGCTTCGGTTGATATGTATGTTTATGAGCTATGGGACCATGCCCTTGTTTCTCATATATCAGATGTATATTCATGGCAGGTAGATTGGAATGTTGTAGAACACATGATTGTTGAGGCGGGATTAAATCTTGCTCGCAATCTAAAAAATGCTTATAGGGACTATCTTACTTTGTCTTTGGGTAAATATCATGATAAGCGGTGTTTCATACGTTCATTGTATGAAATAGCCCGTAGGAAATTTTATAGACATGGTATAGTGATGAGTCTTCCTCTTGCTTTGTTTGAAAAGGTGTGGTATGCCATATATAAAGATAGAAAGCGTTTGTTTGACGAATATGTTTCTGTTTCTTATGACGGATTGAAACACACATATAAGGAGTGGTGCAGTGGTGAAATATAAATATTTCCTTTTAGATATGGATGGTGTTCTCATTAGAGGTAAGGCTCCTATAAAGACATCTATAGAAGCGGTAAATCGTATTAAGCAGGCTGGGTACAATGTCGTTGTACTCACCAACAACGCTATACATAGTGAGAAGAACCTTGCCAAAAAACTGCAAGATATGGGTTATGACATTGGCCATGAAGAGATTTTTTCATCTATTTCTGCCTTGAGGGAATATATAAAGGAAAATTCGTTTGAGACAGCCTTCCCAGTGGCATCGTTGGGTGTAATAGAAGCCCTTGTAGAGTCGGGAGTTTCTCCATTTGACTCCGAAGATGTGGATGCCGTTGTCGTATCCTTTGACAAATATGTAACATATTCCAAATTGGAAAGGGCAACCAAGGCCATTCTGAAAGGTGCCAAGTTCATTGCCACAAATCCAGACCCTTCCATAGTAACAGAAGATGGGTTGGCAAGACCCGGAGCAGGTGCTATTGTTGGAAGTATTGAAATAGCTACAGGGGTTGAACCTATAGTGTTGGGAAAGCCCTCAGGTTGGATGATACATCTTGCCTCTCATCACTACGGTTTTTCTATACAAGAGGCTGTAATGGTTGGCGATAGGATATCTACAGATATTATGGCTGCTAAAAATGCCGGTGCCGATGCTGTTTTGGTCCTTACAGGAGCTACGAAAAAGGAAGAGATACCAGAGGATTTTAAATATTCTGTTTACGATGACCTTCTGTCGTTTGTAAAGGACATAGGTCTTTAAGGAGACAGCCCTCGCACAGAGGGCTTTTTTTCTTACATCTTTGTTTGGCATGTTCTACTATAAGGGCGTGATATTCCTTATAAAGCTCAACATCTTGAGGAATGTTAGATGTAAACATATGTGCTATTTCGTCATATGGTGTTTTTTTATAGATTATTCCTAACCTGCTAAATATTCTCCTTGTATATGCATCTACAACAAAAAACGGCATATTTAGTGCATATAGCAATATTGAATCTGCCGTTTCCTTACCTATTCCCTTGATAGATAACAAGGTTTCTCTTGGTTGAGGATGTTTCCTGAGGTTCCTTATGCAACATGCAAGCTGTTCACATGTGAAACTGGCTAAGTTTTTTAGATATCTCGCCTTCTGGTTCATAAAACCAGCTGGCTTAATAAGAGGTTTTATATTTTCTATATTGGCATGGTACAGAGCTTGTGGGGTGTCAAGACCTTCTGCTATGAGATTCTGAAGCGCTTTATATGCCGATGTCCATGTCGTATTCTGTGTTAATATTGCACCTATAGCAATATGAAAGGCCGTTTCACCAGGCCACCAATCTTTTTGATCTCCGTACATCTCCTTTAGCTGTTTATATATATGCATAATCTTATTCATAGTAGTGATATTATAAATATCGTACAGATTTATTTCAAGGAAGGGAGGGGTAGTTTATGGCAGAGGAAAAGAAGAAACTACCTTATGTTTTGGAAAAGAAAAATGGATGGGAGGTAATTACCTCCGAGGAGAAAGCCAAGGCTTATGAACTTTCTGACAAGTATTTGGCTTTTATGAGTAAAGTAAAAACGGAGAGGGAATTTGTAAAGGAATCTATTCGCATTTTGGAGGAGCATGGCTTTGTCTCTGTTGATAAGAAAGAGTCTTTAAAACCTGGTGATAAGGTTTACTGGAACTTCAGAAACAAGTTTCTTACGGCTGCTGTAGTAGGTAAAGAGCCCGTATCCAAAGGTGTAAATATCGTGGCTTCTCATGTTGATGTACCACACATAGACATCAAGCCATATCCTATTTATGAGGATAGTGAGCTTGCATACATTAACAGTCACTACTATGGAGGTATAAAGAAGTTTACTTGGCCTGCTATTCCACTGGCGCTTCATGGTGTTGTTGTAAAATCTGATGGTGAGGTTGTTGAGGTTGTCATTGGTGAAGACGAAAGTGATCCGGTTCTTACCATCACCGATATTGCCATTCACATTGCCAGAAAGATTCAGTTAGGTAAAAATATTAGTGAGGCTGTTCCCGGTGAAAATCTTGATCCCCTCATTGGTAGTGTGCCTGATACAGATCTTGATGAAAAAGAAAAAGACAAGGTTAAAAAATATGTACTCAAACTCCTTTACGATAAATATGGTATTACCGAAGAGGATCTTGTTGGAGCAGAAATCCAGCTTGTTCCGGCATGGTCTGCCCGTTATGTAGGTATTGATAAGGGGGCTATTGGTGCTTTTGGTCATGATGACCGTGTGTGCGGTTATACATCTCTTGCTGCCATTCTTGATATTGATGGTGCACCTGAAAGGACGGCTATTGCTATGTTCTTTGATAAAGAAGAGATTGGTAGTGTCGGTAATACATCTTCTGCCAGCTACTTCGTTGATAGGACACTGGCAGACCTTCTTTACCTGACCGGTGAGCCAACAGATGCCCGCACACTTATGCTTGCGTGGGATAATACAGCAGTACTTTCTGCAGATGTTGATGCAGCATATGATCCATTGTGGAAAGGGGCATATGATCCTTCTAACTCCCCATATATGGGTTATGGTGTCACATTAACCAAGTATACAGGTTCTGGTGGCAAGTACCATGCCAACGATGCCCATGCAGAGTTTTACGCAAAAATGAAGAAGCTTTTCAAGGATAATGGGGTTGTATGGCAGACTGGTGAGCTTGGAAAAGTTGATGAGGGTGGTGGTGGCACTGTAGCAGGTGATTTTGCCAATAGAGGAGCTGATGTTGTAGATATTGGTCCTGCAGTTTTAGGACTTCATACCCCATTTGAGGTTGTTTCCGTTGTAGACTTCTATTATTCCTATAAAGCCTTTAAAGTCTTCTACGAGAAATATACAAAGTAAATTGCATAAACTGGTATATATAAGGGGCGGGCATGTGTCCGCCCCTTAACTTTTGGAGTAGAATGATACAGGAGGTGATGTTTATGTCTAAAAAGATATTGTTCGTCATATTAGATGGAGTAGGAGATCGTGTTCTTAATGGGAGAACTCCTCTTGAGGTAGCCGTAAAACCAAACATGGATTTTATCGCTAAAAATGGTGTACAGGGAATTGTAGATGTTATTTCACCCGGTGTTATCCCGGGTTCTGATACAGCCCACCTTAGTCTTATGGGATATGATCCGTATAAGTCTTATACTGGTCGTGGCCCTCTTGAAGCTATGGGAGCAGGTATTGAGGTAAAGCCTGGTGATATTGGTTTTAGAGTCAACTTTGCTACGGTAGATGAAAATTGGATTATCAAAGATAGAAGAGCTGGTCGTATTAAAGATGCTCGTCCACTTGCCGAGGTTTTAGATGGTATGGAGATAGATGGTGTGAAAATTATACTCAGGGCTACTGTTGAGCATAGAGGTGCCCTTGTGCTCCGTGGAGAAGGGCTTTCTGATAAAATCACCGATGCCGATCCCCATGAAGTGGGGAAACCTGTACTTGAGGTAAAACCCACCGATGATAGTGAAGAGGCTAAACGCACAGCAGACATTGTCAATAAGTTCATCAAGAAATCTTATGAAATGCTTAAAGACCATCCACTAAACAAAGATAGAGAAAAACAGGGGCTTCTTCCTGCCAACATAGTATTGCCTAGAGGACCGGGTAAGGTTCCACATCTCCAATCGTTTGAAGATAAGTGGGGTATTAAAGGTATTTTCATAGCAGGAGTAGCTCTATTAAAGGGACTTGGTCGTTTTGCAGGTCTTCCAGCACCAGACCTTGAGGGCGCTACAGGTGGATATGATACAAATCCCATGGTAAAGATAGATCGTGCCCTAAAATTCCTCTATGAAGAAGATGGTGATATTGCATTTATCAACTTTAAGGCTACCGATGTTGCAGGTCATGATATGAACTTTGAGAAGAAAGTGGAAATGATAGAAAAGGCTGACAAGATGTTTGAAAAGGTGCTTGACAAAGATGATCTTGTTATAGCTATTACAGGTGACCATAGCACACCGGTAACCAAGGGAGATCACTCTGGAGATCCTGTGCCACTGGTTCTTTATGCTCCCAATGTCCGCACAGATAACACTCTTTACTTCTCTGAAAGAGAAGCGGCCATGGGAGGCCTTGGTCGTATAAAGGGATTTGATATAATGCCTATACTAATGGATCTTTCTGATAAGGCCCATAAGTTTGGAGCATAAAATACAGTAAGGGGGGAAGCTGCGATGAGCAAATTTTTAAAGGTGCTGGCAATTTTTACCCTAATAGGAGTCATTATATTGTCTGCCCTTATAGGTGTTGAATATTATAAGGTGAAAGTTAGCAAGCAGGTCCCCCAGATTTATATTAAGCAGATAACAGTTAGTGCTGGAACCCCCTACGCTTTTACGCGTAGGGGGCTTTATTATAAGATTTATCCACCTGAAATTATAGATGGGGTCTTGTATATGCGTATTGATGATATGCCTATAGTCTTCGGTGGCTATGGTAATGTCAGCTATGGTGTTATGCTTGATAATCCTCGTGACATTATCCTCAATCTTCCCAGTAAGAAATTGATGTTTCAAGAAGATAGCAAAAATGTTGTGCTGTCATTTGGTTCTACATATTTGCTTCACAAAATTGTCTGCAAAAATTATGTATGTATGGCTCCCCTTAGAGAGGTAGCCGAGATATTAGGTCGCAAGGTTGATATGTATCAAAATGGTAAAGTGCTTGTTATTCACAATGAGTAGCTTGCTAGGGTTTCGTATATTACCTTGTCGTATAGATATGTGCGTTTAAATGCCTTCAGTGCAAGTTCTTTTCGTATCTTAAGAGGAATCTTCTTGTTTTGTGAAATGTAATCCATAACTATTTCATAATCTGTTGGTTCTATTAAAACTACAACATCTTTGTAGTTTTTTGCTGCTGCTCTAATGAGCGATACCCCGCCTATGTCTATATATTCAAGTATTTGATCTTCGGTAAGCCCTTTTTCTGCCATTTTCTCAAATGGATATAAGTTAACTGCTACAATGTCTATTGGTTTTCCACCAATGGCCTCTAAGTCTTTCATGTCTCCGGAAAGATGTCTTCGTGCCAGTATACCCCCAAATACTTTGGGATGTAGTGTTTTCACCCTGCCCCCCATAATCTCAGGGAAACCTGTATAAGTGCTTATGGGAAGCACAGGAATGTCGTGCTGGCACAATAAGTTTGCCGTTCCTCCCGTAGAGAGAATTTTTATACCATGTTCATGTAGAACTTTGGCAAGTGAAACAATACCTGTTTTATCGGAAACTGATAACAAAGCCATATGATACATATCCCTTCCCCCTTTCATACTTTGTATAATGATAACAAGAAATGTGCTGTGGAGGGGAAAATTGTGCTAAAAAGTCATATACTTGCAGAAATTGTTGATGCGATGGTGCCATATATTGAACCTACTGTGATGGAGGAAACTGTTAGAGAAATTCTTTTGAAAGGTGGATATGAAATACAACCATCTGTAGAGGGTGAAGGTATAATATTTCCCAGTGGTATATATCATATTTTCTATGATGGAAAGAGGCAATATGATTGGGAGCATGTCATTGGTAAGCTATTTAGCATCTATGGTATGTCTCATGAGTTGTACGATGACTTAGCGGCTAAAATGACGGTGCTTAGAACGCTTACCCACACATTATCTGTGCTTGCCGCAGCGTCTACCGATATGGAAGGCATAAGGAAAGTGGTTGATGTAATTACAGCAGAAACACAGCTTACCGATTTAGTGCTTGCCGTGTATGATGAAAAACCTCATATCATATACGCGCCAGAATATACCGAAAAAAGTAATCTTGAGGGGATTGTTGAACGCAGTATTTTTACGCCTTTTACCAAGGAAAAGTTAAATGGGCATTTCATATATCCCCACACATACACAACAGATGAAGGCATTTTCTTTATAGGTTTTTTGACAGATAAAGACATACATATAAGAGTGGAGCCTGAGCTGCTGGAATTGCTCTTATACATACTCATTCCTTTCCTTAGATCGGTTTACCTATCTGAAATAGCTTTTTACGATGCCCTTACCGGGGTACTTACCAGAGGAAAACTTATGGAATCACTGTCTATGCTGTGGGATTTGTCGCAGTATACAGATGCTTCGGTTGGAATTCTTATGTGTGACATTGATCACTTTAAACATGTCAACGATACATATGGTCATGATGTAGGGGATATCGTATTAAAAGAGGTTGCACAGCGTATAAAAAAGACAGCTCCCAAAGGTGCTATCGTGGGACGCTATGGGGGCGAGGAGTTTGTTGTGGCATTCCATGCCACATCTAAAGAACAGGCTCGCAAATATGCTGAGGCTATTAGGTTATTGGTGGCCGATGCACCTGTTGTGTATCCTAAAGGTGCGATAGATATCACACTATCTATTGGTGGTGCTCTTGGTTCTCCTGTCAAAGGTGAAACATTTGCCGAGGTGCTAAAACGAGCCGATGAAAACTTATATGAGGCCAAGAGAACAGGGCGAAATCGTGTAATTGTTAAGTAAACTGTATTGTCATATTAGAGATTAGTTGCTATAATATCCACATCAAAGCGGGGGGTTAGGGGGAATGCAGCGTGTGCGGTATTGCTGGTGCTTTTGATGTTGAAAAAGCGTTTTTTATACTTCACGATATTTTGCTTCATCTTCAACATAGAGGACAAGAATCTGTTGGTATTGTAATGGATAACTTTACCAGTATAAAAGGCCACGGCCTTGTTAAAGAGGTACTTACCGAGAAGAGTTTCATTGAGGGGCATACAGGTATAGGACATGTTAGATATTCCACAGTTGGGGGAACGGAAGAAATACAACCGCTTATAGGTTATACAGGTAAAGATAAGATAGCTGTGGCCCACAATGGTACTATTCCCGATGCACACAAGCGACGGGAAACTATTCTTGACCGGGGGGCTGTTTTTTCTACCACAGTAGATTCAGAACTCTTTCTTCACTATGTGTCTATTGCGCCATTTGATGATGCCCTTGAAAGTGTGTTGTGGACATTGCAAGTAATTCCCGCTGCCTATAGTGTTCTTGTTCTTCACGAACAATTTATGCTTGGGGCGAGAGATCCTTATGGATATAGACCGCTGTTTTGGGGAAGATATGATGGAGGATATGTTGTTGCATCAGAGGACTCTGCACTGGTGGCCCTGGGTGCTACAGATATCACAGAAATAAAGCGTGGTGAAGTTGTGCTATTTGAAAGGGGTAAAGAACCTAAGTGTATTAGCCTTTCTGTAGATAAACCTGGCAGGTTTTGTGTATTTGAGTATATCTATTTTGCCAGACCGGACTCCAATCTTGGAGGTATTAATGTTCATAAGGCCCGATTTGAAATGGGAAGATGGCTTTATAAAGAGCATAAGATACAGGCAGATATCGTTATACCAGTGCTTGACTCAGGCTTGTCTGGAGCTTTAGGCTTTTCATCTGAATCTGGTATCCCCATGGACTTTGGCCTCATGAGAAACAGATATATGGGACGCACATTTATTATGCCCACAGATAGAAAGTCCTCTGTTAGGAAAAAGCTTATACCTATACCTGAAGTTGTTAAGGGTAAAGATGTTGTTCTTATAGATGATTCTATTGTAAGGGGAAGCACGATGGGGGTCATTGTATCTATGCTCAGAGAGGCTGGTGCCCGAAAGGTCATTGTTGGTATACATTCACCACCTGTGAAATATCCATGTTTTTATGGAATAGATACGGCTACACGCAAAGAACTTATAGCCTCTGACCATACCATTGAGGAGATACGCGATGTGATAGGGGCAGATGAGCTATTTTACCTTTCAATAGAAGGACTTATAAAGGCAGTGGGTAGGGAGGATGTATGCCTTGCTTGTCTAAATGGACATTACGATACATGGGTGCCCGAGGTGGATAGTGGTGTATAACATTGTGGTACTTGCCTCAGGTAGTGGTTCAAATTTTGAGGCTATAGTCAGGCAGACACGCCTTTATTTTACAGATATTACCGTGTCAATGTTGATAACCGATAAAAAGAATGCGTTTGCCATCAAACGGGCAGAGTATTTGGGTATACCGTACACTCTTCTACCTAAACATCATCGGTTTCGTGTGCTTGATGAGATTATAGACACTGTAAAACCTCATCTTATAGTGCTTGCTGGTTTTATGAGGATAATACCCAGATGGTTTGTAGAAAAACACTTCGGTAAGATTGTCAATATTCATCCGTCACTTCTTCCTTCATTTCCTGGTATGCATGCTATCAGGCAGGCTTATGACTATGGTGTTAGGGTTACCGGTATCACCATTCATTTCGTTGACAGCGGAGTAGATACTGGACCTATTATCTTTCAGTATCCACTGATGGTGAACCCTGAGTGGGATATAGAGAAGTTGGAAGAGTATATCCACAGGTTAGAACATCGTTTCTATACACCGGTGATAAACGGACTGCTTCATTGTCCTTATGAAATACGGGGGAGAAAAGTTATTTTTACAGATAACAGGGGGGATGCATGTGATATTTTCAGAGTTGAAAGAGGGGAGTATATCCCTTAGGTATGGAGAAAATCCTCATGAAAAGGCATGGGTGTATGGTGAACCGGCATTCCAGCTTCTTCATGAAGGACGACAGATTTCTTACAACAACCTGCTTGATGCCGATGCGGCGTGGGCTGTTGCACAACATTTAAAAGACATAGCACCGTTTGGAGCTGTAGCACTAAAACACCAGACACCGTGTGGAGTGGCTGTTGCCGATACACCAGAAGAAGCGGTAAGAAAGGCAATAGATGCCGATGCAGAATCTGCCTATGGTGGAATACTGGCAGTGAACTTTCCGTTCACTTTGTCTGTTGCCAAATCTTACAAGAAATATTTGGAGGTTATTGTAGCGCCAGAGTTTACCGAAGAAGCTCTTGCATATCTTAGGAAAAAGAAAGTGCGTCTTATAGTTCCCAGTAGCTACAACGCCCTTGTAGGAAAACCTGCTTTTGGGGCTTTAGTTGTTTCTGAAAGAATACTTCCACCGCTGGAGTTTCAGCTACAGGTTGGAGAGCCCGTGTCCGATGATGTTGTGATGGATATGAAGCTTGCGTATATTGCCGTAGAAGGTGTAAAGTCCAATGCCATTGTCATTGTAAAAAATGGTGTCACTGTAGGTATGGGTACGGGGCAACCCTCTCGGAAACGGGCAGCGTGGATTGCCACAACACTTGCAGGTGATAAAGCACATGGGGCTGTTGCCGCTTCTGATGCCTTCTTTCCATTTCCCGATGGGCTAGAGATATTGGCAGAGGCAGGGGTTGGTGTTGTTGTAGCCCCTTTGGGTTCTAAAAGAGATGAAGAGGTTTTAAAGAGGGCTGAAGAGCTGGGTATTACTTTCTACTCTGCACCGTCTCGTGTATTTAGACACTAAGGAGGGGTTAATATGAAGATTGTTATAGTAGGCAGTGGTGGAAGAGAACATGCTATGGGATGGGCTTTTTATAGAGAGGGCTATGATGTTTACTATGTGCCCGGTAATCCTGGCACTGCACGACATGGTACCAATATTGCTGAAATACCAGATGAAGAGGATATCTTAGTTATTCCCGGCTCTGAGACATATATTGCCGGTGGTATAGCCGATGGCAAAGACAATGTCTTTGCACCAGATAGCAGGGGGGCTCGTCTTGAGTCTTCTAAGATATGGGCAAAAGAGTTTATGAAAAGACACGGTATACCTACAGCTCCGTTTATTGTGGCAAACACTCCTAATGAGCTGAAAACTGCTCTAAAATCGTTTTCACCTCCTTATGTAATTAAGGCCGATGGACTGGCCGGTGGAAAAGGTGTCATCATAGAAGATGACTTTAATAGGGCCCTTGAGAAGGGAACTATGCTTATTGAGGGAAGCCTTCTGAAAGGTGTTAAAGGGCCAGTTGTGGTTGAAGAGTATTTACCCGGTGTTGAACTATCTGCTATGGCTGTTGCCTCGGGAGAACACTTTGCGTTGTTTCCTTTTACACGCGACTATAAACGGGCATGCGATGGTGGAAAGGGTCCCAATACAGGTGGTATGGGGGCTGTTGGACCGATTAATGTTGATAAGGGTATTGTAGACCAGATAGAAAAGATATATCGTTTGACACTTGATGGTCTGAAATCTGAAGGTATTTCTTATAAAGGCTTTTTATATATAGGACTGATGATAAAAGATGACAAGGTTTATGTGCTTGAATACAATGTTCGCATGGGGGATCCCGAAACAGAGATTATTGTGATGATGAATCCCTCTGGCTTTGTAAGAAGTGTTCTAAGTGCATACAGAGGAGAATCCATTCAGCCGATTGTTCCTAAGTGTTTTGCCATAGATGTTGTTGTTGCCTCAGAGGGATATCCACTATCGCCTCGTAAGGGTCAGGTTATTGAAAAAGAGCCAACGGGATTTGCCTTTTATGCTGGTGTAAAGGAAGAAAATGGGAAACTTATTGTTTCTGGTGGCAGGGTCTTCCACTGTATGGGGACAGGTATGACACCAGAAGAGGCACGCACATCGGCCTACAGGTGCGCAGAGTCTGTATCTTTCCCTGGTGCATTTTTTAGAAGGGATATCGGAGAGCTTATTGAGAGGTGAGAACATTGAAAACATATACATACAGGCAAGCTGGTGTAGATGTGAAAAAGGGTGATGAATTTGCCAGCTACATTAAGGAAAGGGTAAGTGTTCCCGACTGGCTTATAAAGGAGCCAACGGGGTATGCTTCTATACTGTCATTTGTCAATCCACCTATTGTTGTGACAGCCGATGGTATAGGCACGAAGATTTTGCTTCATACGAAATATGAGCGTTTTAGAGATGCAGCTATGGACCTTGTGGCCATGAACTACAACGATATTGTTGCCGTCGGCGGTAGACCATTGGCTTTTTTAGACTATCTTGGGGTTTCTGATATAGGTGGGTTTTTAAAGAATTTTATAGAGACCCTTGCTGGAGTACTTGAAGAGGTTGATATGTACCTTGTTGCCGGTGAAACGGCGGAGATGCCGGACATATACGACAAAGGGCATTGGGATGCTGCAGGATTTGCCATTGGTATATGGGAGAAAAAACTACCTATAGATGATATTCAAATAGGTGATGTCATCATGGGTATTCCTTCATCAGGTTTTCACTCCAATGGTTGGAGTCTTATTAGAAAGATTATTGATGAAGAGAACATAGATATTGAAAAACTTCTATTTGATCTCCTTGCAGGTACTCGTATCTACAAAGAGGCTATACAGTTATTTCCATATGTTAAGGCCATAGCTCATGTTACCGGTGGAGGTATTAAGAGGGCGCTGAGAAGGGTACTCAAAGATAAGGGCTATCGCATAGGACTACCACAGCGGGATTTTATAAACTGGATACTTGGCTATGTAGATTTTGAAGAGGCCCTAAATACATTTAATATGGGTATTGGCCTCATAGTTGTGGTGTCACCTGAAAATATAGACCATGTTCTTCGTGTATATGAAGATGCCCTCATTATAGGCAAAGTATCACCATTTATTGAAGTGAAATATGGCTTATAGCCTAAATATACCTAAGGGGGGATGCATGTGTTTGTATCTATTATCATAGGGAGTACATCAGATCTTGATGTTGTGCG
>JAMORD010000143.1 GCA_027063755.1 bacterium
TTGTGTATTGCTGGGGATCGGTTTCTCACTATTCTCTTCATAGGATTTCCTCTTGGGTTTGCGTTTTGCAAGATGGAGAGATTGACGACATTATTGCCATGTATCCGGATATAGCCGTGATGGACTATTCGTATGATGGTACAGAAGCGGGGGCATATGACCCTAAAGATTTGCAGAGGTTGAAAGATGCCGGTATTGTGCCCATTGCCTATATCAGTATTGGAGAAGCCGAAGATTACAGATGGTACTGGAAAAATAGCTGGTGTGAAGAGTCACCTCCGTGGCTTGGAAGAGAGAACCCAAACTGGCGCGGAAACTATGCTGTAAAGTTTTGGTATCCAGAGTGGCAGAGTATTATTTTTCAGTATCTTGATAAGGTGATAGATCAAGGCTTTGAAGGTGTGTATCTTGACAAGGTGGACATCTACGAGTATTGGGCAGATGATGGAAATGGAGAAGGATTCCATCTTGGCAAGGAAAAAACAGCTTCATTGATGATAGACTTTGTGGAGAAGATTTCTCGGTATGTGAAAAGTAAAAAACAGCCATTTTATGTGTTTATACAAAACGCAGAGGAGATTGTGAGGTATAAAAATGGTGAGATTTTTGGTGCCATAGACGGCATAGGGGTGGAATCTCTATTTTATGATGGTGCTGTGCCGCAACCTGATAGGGTTGTAAACCACAGATTATTTTATCTGAAACAGTTCCAACAAAGTGACAAACTGGTGCTTGTTATAGAATATGTAGACGATGGCAGTGGCTTTATTGGAGACAATGCCACCAGGGTAGAAGATGCCATAAGAAAAAATCTGTATCATGGTTTTATTCCATACATTGCCCGGTGTGATCAGTCTCTTAGTGGTGTAAACCCTATATTTCCCATACAACCTTTTAGTAAAACTGTTGGTAGATTTGACATGGTTGTAAGATAGTGCAGGTGGGAAATCCCCACCTGCACCGGTTATTTACCTAAGTAGTAAAAAGCGTTTGTTGTGGCGATACTACCATCGGCTGTAATAATCATGCCCAGCTGTCCTTTTTTCTTGGCAACGAGGTTTCCATCTTTGTCAAGTATAAACACATATTTCTCAAAGTTTGTATTGTATTCTCCGTTTAAGGCTATGTAGTTGTCATGAATCATGTATTCATCAGGGAAGATAATACCTTCTGAACCGAGAAGTTCTTTATCTGTCTTTTTCCAGAGCACATTACCAGTTTTATCTATACCTAAGACCATAGAAGTGTCATTGTCACCTTTGACTATTAAAACGCCCATATCAGCTGTTAATGGGACAATATTGGCCTCATCAATCTCAAATGGAACTTTGGGGGTAATGTTTATTTCGTTAACATTTGTGCCGTTGTAGACGATAACAATAAAGTTGCCATCGTAGTCCTCCCCTATAGCCCAAAGAGTACCACCATTGCCCGATGTGTGATGAATGGTAAGTATGTTGTCGCTTATAGGAGCTTGTTTCATTGTTCCATTGTCTATAATTGTATACATGGGGTTGGTTTTATCTCTATCCCACAAAATACCGTAAACATACTTGCCATCTGTATTCCAGTCACTGTCTGTATAAATTTCGTTATCATATTGCTTGATAGAACCATCGGATGAGATAAATATGAGCTTGTCGTCCATGTCAGATGCCCATATTCCACCTGAGTTGCTGTCAGAAGCTAAGATTTGATATATGTTATCTGTTATTTCTTGTTTGGTGCCGTCTTTCTTGAGCAGGTACAGTTTGGAGTTGTAATTGTCTATAACCCATAGATTGTCTTTTGATAGGGCTACATGTGCCTTGACATCGTCATAGTTATAACCGATTTCCCAGCCGTAGAAGCTTTGCTCTACCTTTTCTTTATTCAGTAGTTGAACCCCATTTTTCTCTATATCCCATACCTTATCTCCAATAGGTAGAAAAGTGTAGGGATATTGCGTAATGGAGTACGAGTTTATTTCATTGAAGTTTTTATCGTAAATATGAACGGTCTGCTCAATGAGGATATACCATAGATCTTGGGCATGTGCTACCCTAAAGAAACTTAAATCACCGCTATCCTTCTTGAAGAGTATGCACTGCGGTTTGCCATTTAGGTCTACAATACCGAAGTCACCATCATCTGTTAGCCCTATATAGAACTGGGAAGGTAATTGACATTTCTTGGTGGTATTGCTGCCACTATTACTTGAGCTATTTGTAGAGTTGTTTTCGGTTTGGTTGTTGTCTGTCTGTGCAGTGGATTGTGTGGTATTGCCTGTTTGTTCGGTGTTGCTCTGATTTCCACCGCATCCTACCAAAACGAGACTTATGATAATAAACATAATTAGGAAAAGACGAAGTTTTTTCATGATGGTCACCTCCTCAAAGAGTGTTTTGTCATTATTATTATATAAATGAGAATAAATATGTTATGAATGGTAGCGTGATATGAAAATAGGTCTTTACTGCTTGCCTATGTGCTATCTTTTTTATAGATAACATATTTGTGGGGAGATGAATATTATGATAGAAGATATTTCATATATCACCGATGGTAAGGAGTATGTGTTTCAGCCCTCTGGTTTTAATATGATTATTGGGCGTAGTGGCACTGGTAAAACTCTATTTCTGAAATCGCTATTTGCCTCTATATGCAACACAAGAACCGGTGTGCCAATAGAAGAAATTAAGTCTCAAATGAGATTTGATAGTGATGCGAAGATGTTTTTGCAATTTGACTCAGCATTTAGTGGCACCGTGTTTTACTTCCCCAGCTGTGAGGCATATTTTGAGATGGCTCCATATACAGAGTTGCCCCTGCATATACGCAAGACCATTGGTGTTTACAATTCGTGGAAAAAACAAGGTTATGACTTTGATACACAAGTAGAAAAGGAACTTGGCATATCTGCCTCATATGGAGGCATTATGAAGATAAAGGTGTTTATGGCAGTGCTTCAGGAGATAAAAAGCGGGGATATCATTCTTGTAGATTTGCCTGAGGCAGGAGTAGATGCCATTCTCTGGAAGTGGTGGATAGATAGGCTTGTTGAGCTTTCACATAGAGATATTCAGGTGTTTATGACAACTCACGATTTCTTTGTTTATACCTATGTGAGAAGTCAAATCGCCGATGGAAAGATATTCTACTTTACAGGGGATGGTATTGATTTAATTCCTATGTCTCAGGGCATACCCGAAGATGCCCCTATACTGAGGGTGCCAATAGAGGTGCTTGAAGGTGCCATGTAATCACTTTGTGTGGGACAGAGATGATATTCTCTATGGCATGAAGTGTGAGGGGAGAGAGCCTTTCCTTGTTATGCTTTCAAGCAAAGATGGCATAGCCGGTGATGACCTTAAGGAGTATGCAAGGCTACACCGAGAGGATAGGCGAGTTCCACCTCTTGTTGATGCCGTTTATGACTATGAAGATAGTGTCATATTTATAGAGGTGAAGAGATTTGCCCATCCCCGTGCCGTGCTCGGTGTGGTGAAACGGCTCCTTGAAGATGACAAGATATCAGACAAGGCACTGCCGTGGGGTAGTGGCTGGAAGACACTGCTGTTTAAACTAAGGCAACCGTCGTTTGTCTTGCCCCGTGGATATGAAGATGTAGAGCCACTTATGGAGTTTATACGCACTATGCCAGAAAATGTATGGCATAACCTGTATGAAAAGGTGAAGAGGTTAAAAGTCCGCAAGGTATCTTTTCTTCAAGAAAGGCTTATAGAGAAGTATTTGTCTACATATGAAACACTTGAGAAGAGTATGATAAGAGATAGAGATGTCTACTACTTTGTCTTGCTGTTTGCCAAGCCACTATGGCTGTCCCGATCTGATATGCAGATATTTTCTTATATTCTCAGGCAGAAGGTTTGGCAACACATAAAGGGCAAGGCAAAAGGCATGTATATACTCTTTCAGGGTAATGAACTGCTTGATGTAGATATTATGTATCACCATTATTTAAGGGGGTATTGGCATGAGTGATTTTAGAGACATAAAGGGAAAAGTGCTCACCGAGGGGGATTTTACAAATCATGTGGAGAGGCTTGTATCCGAGGCACAGAATTATGTTTACTTTGCCTCTGCATGGGTCAAGGGCGGTATGTTTAGAAGACTTATAAACAAGATAGATAGGTCTAAAGTTGATGTGAGGCTTGTTGTCAGGGGCAGTGAGAAGAAAGACTTTGAAATAACAGACCCCGGCGTGTTTGATATAGACGGGGTGAAATATGCATATCATCCAAGCCTTCATGCCAAGATGATAATTGTTGATGGCAAAAAGGCACTGATAGGCTCTGCCAATATCACATATTCCGGACTAACAGAAAATGGCAATAGAGAGGTTGCCATACTTGTTGAAGATGAAAAAACTGTATCTGAGCTGGCAGAGTATTTTAAAACTATTTGGGATGAGGCATACGAGTATAGTCCCGACCTTGTTGGCATGATAATGAACCCGTCTCGCTCCTCTCACCTTGAGGTGCTGCTTCTTCGCCCATCTTATGAGGTGCCCGAAGGCACACTCCTTCTTGTGCCGTGGGATACAAAGGACGGTAGAGTAGAAATTATTCTCAGAGTAGACTCTGTTATTGCCTATAATACCGGCTTTTTCTTAAACCCGTTTGGTAGTGAAAGCTCTGGCATCTTTCCCAACCCAGCCGAGATTACATTTGTCAACGATGAGGACAAACCCCATGCATGGCGTGTAGGAGCATTGCTTTCGTATGTAGAGAAGAGTAGCAACTTT
>JAMORD010000144.1 GCA_027063755.1 bacterium
GTCTCTCTTGGGGAATATCAATGACATTATTGCTCGCTTCAAAGGATATTTCCGTTCCTAAACTACATTTTGTAAAGAACATCGATGCAACACCAGCATAGCACAAAAAGAGGTCTACTTAAGAATAAACAAATAAAAATTTTTCATCTTACTCTACCCCTTTTTCTCGTATACTTTGTGTTTGTATCATTTTTAGTACTATAAATTTGATTCGGAATACTCGTTTTTAGAAGATTTCTCCATTCTATAAACAATTTCCCCTTAGAAGTCAACTCCCCATTATCTTTATAAATTTTCAACACCCTTTCGTCTAACCAATCGGCAAACTCCTTTTCATATACATCATAGCCTTCTTGTTTCGCTTTATCAACTATAAGTTTAACAACACGTAAAGCAATATTAGCATACATATAATTCATAAGCTGATTTAGATTCGTAAGCATATTCTCAGAAAGATCATCCGTAGGTATTTTGTCACTATTTTTACCTGAGCTATTCTCCACTACTACCAAGACAACAAAATCCTCTAATATTCCAGGAATACTTTTTACTTCTTCACCATACATAATTGGAACTTTAGCAAATCCAAAATGGCAATCCTCGGCGCAGGTATTATTTATAAATGCAAATACGCTTCGCCAGTAATCAATTGAACTAATCTTACAAACATGCCAACCTTTTAACTTTTCATGTGGAACCACTCCCAAATCTCTATAATAATCACACAGCGAGCTATTACCCTCAATAACCCAGCAATTAAATCCCTCACGCACAGGAATAATCTTCTTCTTTTCATTGACATATTTTCTACCTTTGACATATATCCAATGAACAGGACATAACCTACCCCGGGGACGATAAATGTCATAAAACTTTATCATCTGTCTGAGATTGGATTTCTCGTTTTTCCACGGGTAGTTGCACTTTGCTGCACACATTTTTGCTTCCGCAAAATGGTATTCCACACTTCTTGAAATTCCTTTCCATATCTGAGAAACATCTTCCGCGGTATCCAAAAGTTTTAAAAAATCTTCCACATCGTTTACAAACACTCTCATCATAAGAACATCATTGAATAGCTGTTCATCTACTCCCTTACTGTTTTTCTTGTAGAAGAAAATAGCTCTTCGGACTTTGTTTGACTCCTCATCTTCCAGTTCTAATATTTTTACAGATTGACCACTTCTCAGGCTATAACCACTTTCTTCCTCCAACAAAAAACCTCCTAAAGCATCCTTCAAAATAGATTCTGTAATATCATCTTCTTTCTTTTGAACATACTTTTCGAACCCTAAAGAGACACTATTATGAATATCTGACAAAAGCTCATAAATAGTTTTATCGACCACATGCACTTTCATTTCCAACTCACCTACCTTAACCAGAAAACTGTTTTGTTGTGTTCCACAATATCTTTAACTGTTTTACACACGTTTCTCGTATTACCCGAAATAAGGTACCTTTCATGTAATCCTTCTGGAATAAAGAACCAACACTTATTATTCCAATTTTTGGGAGAACCATGATGTGGAACTTGAATCCATGCAAAATCTTCATTCAAAAATCCCCAATATTTTCTTCCTAATCTTTTCTTTTCTCCATCTACTTGTATATATCTCCACAACTTTATTCATATATTGATCACCTGTCATAAGGTACCATCTTCCATCATTGCCAAGATCCATATAGATCTCCACACCTTTTACTTGTCTACATGAAATAAAAGAACAACATTGTTGATAATTTGGAGAACTGCTCTTTAGCGAACTCCCCATTTTAGATAATCGTGGTGCATGGAATAAAACCATACTACTTTCATTCAAGTCAACCCCCAACATACACTTATACTGAGTTTGTATCATTTTCTGGAGACACCATATACTATTAACACTTGCGCCATTATTCAAAAAACCCAAATATTGCCTTTCCAGCTGCAAAATAGCATTCTTTGACACCATTTTCATCCTGTCCGCAAAATAAGGCATAAATACATGTATTAGCTCAGTCTTTCCTGAATAATCAGCATACACACCTATACCAGGTATTGGACTATTCCATTTATATTTGTTAGGCAAAGCTTCATATTTGTGAAGTAAAACATATGTATTTTCCACCGCAGCCTTGCTAACACCTATATTGCTAACACCTATATTCCAATTCATAAACCAGTTAGAAAGATTTCTTTCTTTCAGACTAATACAGTAATCACAAGAAATACTAAACCCACCAAATTCTTCAGATATTTCACTCTTCCCATAAGGTCTATAATTCTTATCCCTCCCTTCTTCCAAATTATTCCATCTAAACCATTTATTATGGGGAAATACGTAATCTGGTATTTTGGGAATAATTAGATCATAGAAACTTTCATAATCAAATCCTTCTTCAGGTATAGATGGAACAATAATGCGATAAATATTATTCAACATACTATCTACATCACTTTCATCAATGTCAATATCCAAATTCTCTAACCACCTTATAAGAACAGAGTTATCTCCATAGATAAACCTAACTATCTCCAATAAATTACTAGCACTTTCTCCATCAAAGCTGTTATCCTCATCTCCCCCCATAGAGGCAATAGCGTCAATTAAAACCCTTGCATAGTTAGCCCTTGCAACATGTTCTTTTGCGACCCATAAACTTCCTTCCATAAAATTACCGCTTGGGAAAACTATAAGCATTCTACTATTTTTGACATTAACTCTCTGTACCCACTCTTTAATAACCGCAGGTATTAGATTTACATGATCGGCATGAAAGTGAGAAATAAATAGCAATAGAAGCGAGGTTGTTTTTAAACTATTTGTAAGCTTACCGTCTATCCAATTTACAAACATCGGAAAAGATTTTGTCTTTTCTGGGTTTTCATATACTCCTGGAGTTCGATTCTCACCTGCATCAAATACAACCAAAATATTATCTATCCCAGAAATATTTCCCTTTTTAGAATTTACATTCCCCATATTACCTTCTATAAATCCCGCAGTAAAGAGGCCATATTTATTTCCCACCGGAAAAGCAACCCAATCTTCAAGAATCATCTGAGATCACATCCCCCACCGTTTATCGTACTACTATCATCTTCCCAAAGTAGGTCCTCGATCATTTGGATAGTTAGGACCACGACCATCAGGAGAAGGTCCTCCCAAACCTCTTCCATAACCATCCAGAAAATCCGGTCCTGAACTACCAAGAATTTCACCAACTGTTTCAATAATACTTTCTCTTAACTGAATGCTCTTTACATTAAAATAATAGAGCCATTTATATTCATCGTGCTTATCCCAATTAACAGCCCTATTCTGTATATTTATGAGCCCCGCTTTTTCCCAAAGGTGAAGCAGAGTAGATAGTTGGAGACTCCGAATTATCCTTATCATTTTATCTATATATAAATATCTCAACAATATTGTTGATAGGTTATCCTTATCAATTCCACATACAATAAGCACGAAAAACTTCGGATAGAAGCGAGAAAGAGGTTTATCGGAAATATCTCCGAAATTTCTATAACCAGCACCACTAAATACAATAGAACTCTGTTCACCTTGTTTTATACCAGCAAAGAAGAAATCCTTCCAGTAATCCCAGGGATTTATAAAGTATTCCCTCCAATATACCCCTTCTTC
Source organism: bacterium (assembly GCA_027063755.1). GTDB lineage: Bacteria > Coprothermobacterota > Coprothermobacteria > Coprothermobacterales > JAADFF01 > JAADFF01. The sequence goes on from JAMORD010000144.1 coordinate 3,636, forward strand.
AGAAATATCTCCAAATCTAAAAATCTCCATAGAAAAACTTCCGTATCCCCAATATACTGCTTTCATTTCTTCGTACAGTTCATAAAGCTTGACCAATTGATGCCAATTGTTTATATAAGTAGCGTGATTATAGGCTTTCTTTGCCTCCACAAGATGATAGAGGAACCCCACTTCTTCTCCTCTTAGCAAAGCCAAAAGATCTTCGGCACTAACTTTTACAAACCATATGTCGTTAAACTCTATCTCTTCTTCCCTGTTATTCTTCATATAAAGCACTAAAAAACCACTGCTTTGCTTACGATTTTCTCCAAATCCGTTTTCAATACAAAATATTCTCTTTCTAATATCTTCTAACTTCATCTGTTTCAACATTCCAATATAAATCCCCTTAAGGGTATCTCTAAGAATTTCCTCTGTTATTTCATTCTCTTTCTTGTTACGCCAATTACGATTCTTAAATTCTTCCATAAAATCACTCAGTTTCAGACATGGCACACATCCTCACCTCCACACTTCCTCTTCCCAGTGTTATACCTCCGCCGATGTGGAGGGGCAAAGGCGTTTGCAGATAAGGTTGGAGTACATTTTCATCCTCTCCCCATGCCACAGCCACTAAAATGCTACCTTCTGGAAGTTCTTCTTCTGTCCATGTATTTTCTGCTACACCTTTTTCATTTACTTTGTTTCTAGGTACAACTTCTAAGATGCGACTTAGGGGAATCGTGCCTTTCAGCAGTTCATGATAGTTATCTCCATACAACTTCTTCCATATCATATCTTCTGAGATTTCCCACCGGCACAGCCACTCATCCTTAAGCTGATACCCATCCTCTATCTCATCGGAATAGACCCTATAGAGCCCATCCACCATTTCTATGCCAAAGAGTATGGCATGGGAAAACTTTACATACCGAACATGATCCTCTAAAGCGTCTCTCATAGCCCCCTTTATACCGTAGAATATGGGGAGCCCCGTGACCGTATCACGGGGCATGGTTATATCAGGGGAAAGCCCACTATGGAATCTATGGCCAGATATACCGTGAAAAGCAAGTGGT
>JAMORD010000145.1 GCA_027063755.1 bacterium
AGAGCTGTTAAAAAGAATACATCAAGGCGAAGATATGGAAAAGCTGAAACAGGAATTTTTAGATGTGCTAAGAAGCACCTCACCACTGGAAATTCCTGTGATAGAGCAGGAGCTTGTAAAAGAGGGAATATCTCCCCACGATATAGCCCGCATGTGCGATATACATGTTGATTTATTCAGAGAATCTGTGGCAGACAGTTTAGACATAAAAGGCATACCTGAAGGACATCCCCTTCACACATACTATCTGGAAAATAAGGAAATTGTCAAAGATGCAGAAATGCTCAACCTATACGCCCGCAGTCTCAAAGACACAGAATCTGAAGATGGAAAGAAAAAAGTCCTTAATGTTATAAAAAACCTTGTCAATGGCATGCGTATGATTGGATATACCCACTACAACAAGGAAGAAATGCTACTGTTTCCATATCTTGAAAGACGAGGACTTACAGCAGTTCCCACAGTCTTATGGACTAAACACGATGATGTAAGATTTGAAATTAGGGCGCTGGCTGGATTTGTGGCAGAAGCTGAAAAAGATCTGAGCGATGACAACATAGAGAAAGTTGTCAAACACGCACAAAAAACAGCATCAGATGTCATAGATATTGTTTTTAGGGAAGAAAATATACTCTATCCCACCGTTAAAGTCTTACTTGATATCGGCGAATGGTATGCTATTAAGCTGGAAGAAGACTCTATAGGACACTACAAAGTTAAGCCCAAAGACTGGAAACCAGAGGGGGTTAACCCCATCTATCCCCATGAGGTAAAAAAAGGTATTGAGCTTGACGATATCATAAACCTACCACAGCACATATTACAAACAGTCAAAGGGCTGGCAACAGGTGAACTTACCCCTGACATGAGTGAAATCAAACGTGAGGGTGATATAGAGCTTCATGAGGGATATATGCTACCTAAAGAGATTGATGCCTTGTTTAGGACACTACCATTTGATATCACCTTTATTGACGCCGATGACAGAGTTAGGTTCTTCTCCGGTGGACACCGCATATTTGCCAGAAATAAAACCATCTTGGGTAGAAAAGTAGAGCTATGCCACCCACCTAAGAGTGTGCATATAGTGAAGAAAATACTCAAGGCATTCAAAGAGGGCAAAAAAGATGTTGCCGAGTTTTGGATACCATTTGCCGGTAGATTTATTCACATCAGATACTTTCCCGTCAGAGATGAAAATGGAGAGTATATTGGCACTGTAGAGGTCGTTCAGGACATTACAGACATCAAAAAGCTGGAGGGTGAAAAAAGGCTACTTGACTGGAAAGACTAAAAAGAAAGGGGAGCATATGCTCCCCTTTTATATCTTTTTTCTTCTCTTTTTTCTCTCCTCGGCACGCTTTAGAATACCGTTTACATCAAGTTTAATAAGTCCCAGTGATGTGGTATCAAGATATATAGCAGGATTAGGTCCAACGATTTCAAGAGATACCTTCATGCGATCACCATAACGCAACTTTGTGGGCAATTTGGGTTTCGTCTTAATAACAACATCTTGGCCACATGCAGAACGCACAAAGAAAGGTATCAAGCGATTATGCATATAAAAAGATATGGTATCTTTTCCGTCTTTCTCTCTTCTTTTTACACTTGAAAGATCCAGAATTAGGTGAAGAGCCCTCATAATAGCCTTAGACATATCGGGAATATTGCCAGACCTAACATCTGCGGCTACATCGGGAATATCGGTAATAATGGCAAACACTCCCATCTTTACAAAACGAGCTATGGCATGGGGATCGTCAACAGGCCATGGAATAATACGATCAGCATACTTCTCATATTCGTCATCTACATAAGAGTAGAAAGGCATAAGAAAATCTACCTCTCTGAGCATGTCCTCTATATCGGCAGGTCTGGAATCAAAGAGATAGCCCATCTGATATTCTGGATACTCCTTTTTAGCCTCTTTAATATAGTTATTCCAAAATGAAGAGATAATAACCTCGGGAAGCCTGTTTCCCATCTTCTTCAACACATCAAACACAGGGGCAAACGCCATCTTAGACTTTACCTCTATATCTACCCCCATGCCCTCTTCATAGAGAAAATCAAGCACCTCTGCCAGAGATGGTATTTTCTCCTCACCATCAACGGTGTAGCGCCTGAGCTGTTTAAATGTCATATCAACAACCTTACCACTACCTGTCGTAGTCCTATCTATTGTTTCATCGTGCATAAGCACCGGTACACCGTCTTTGGTAACCTCTATATCTATCTCTACCCATTCGGCACCCAGCTCCTTAGCCTGTTTAAATGCCTTCAGTGTGTTTTCATAGCCGTAAAGCATACTGCCCCTATGTCCTATGATCTTCACACATGCCACCTCCACTACTTTTTCTATATCAACAAAATACCAAAAGATATCAGGTTTATCTACCCATTTATTCATATATAAATTTGTATGATATAATAGCACTGTCATGGAGATGAAATGCATAGACATCACCGTCAAATCGGCATTCAATGTCTTTACCGAAGATGGGTATAGTCTTAATCCATATAGAGGTTGTAGCCACTCGTGTGCTTATTGCTACGCATCTGGCACATTTTGGCGCTCCCACATGCCAGAATATTTCAAAGACACATCAGACCACTTTACAACGATACTGGTAAAGACCAATATTGGCATGGTAATACGAAAGGAACTCATGTCTAAAAGGCCATATAGTATACATATAGGCACCATAACAGACCCATATCAGCCATGCGAGGGAATAAGAAAAATCACACGCTCTGTGCTTGAAAGCCTCTTATATCTACCACCCCGAGAGATACACATACTGACCAAGGGCACTCTCATTGTTAGAGACATAGATATATTAAGGGAGCTGTCTCAAATATCATCGGTAAGGGTGTCATTTACCATCACAACGCTAAACAGGAAACATTATAAGCATATAGAACCCCATGCCCCCAACCCGTGGCTAAGACTCAAGGCCATGAAGATGCTGTCAGAATCTGGCATTACCGTGGGTGTATCTATAGCCCCTATTATGCCCGGTATCAACGACAATATAAATACACTAAGATACATATGGAACACTGCCAGATACCATGGTGCATCGTATTTCTTTATTGATGCTTTAAAACTAGAGCACTCTGTAAAAAAGCACTTTCTGAAAACCATAAGATCTTACATGCCCGGCATGATGAAAACATATATAAGCCTATACCAAACAGCAGAAAAGCCCATATCATTTAGCATATATGTCAACCACCTAAAGCATATGTTAGAAAAAGAAACAAATAAGTGCCCAAACCCGATAAAATATAATGCATGAAGGTTAAACGATGGATTGCATTAGCACTAATCGGCATAATAGTTGGAGCAGGGATATACCTCTACTTTAGTAAACAGCACAATACCAATACAGATCACGACAACTATCCACATATCACAAAAGGGAAAGATGCCCTTGAGATACTGGGATTTATTCCCTACTGGGCTGTTCCCAAAGAGGCACCGGCCATAGACTACATAGCCTTGTTTGCCCTTGAGCCTACCGATGGTGGCTGGTATACCCGCTTTAAGACCATGCCCAACATTCCTGAAGGCACCAAAGTGCTATGGACTATCAAAATACACGGTGGTGACCATAGCACATGGTTGGATACTCCTGAGGGCATAACAGACATGATAGATAAACTGGCTGTATTTATGGATAAATCCGATGGTATAGTAATTAACCTTGAAGACTGGAAAAAATATATGAAGATAGACGATATAGCCATGTCCTTTCACAGACGATATCCCGGTAAACTCATCATGATTACACTACCATCGTGGGGACTACCCACCACAGCCAACATCAACTCGTTGGCAGACAGGTTTATACTGATGGCATATGACTACGACTTTAGAAGTGGCGTGCTTGCCCCTATGTCTAAGGTGGAAAACACTATTAGATTTTATCAGTCCCTTTCCGATAAACTCTTACTCGGCATTCCCCTGTATGGCTACCTACAAACAGACAAGGGCACACACGCCGTACAGATAAAAAACATTGAAGATGCCACCGTTACCTACTCTGAAGAGGGAGAAGCCCTCACACCGGGCAAGACTGGCACCATAACATGGAACAATATAAACACCATATCGGCCAAGATAGCCCTTGCTCGCAAATATCACCTTAGGGGCATAGCACTATGGGCTGTGGGCTACACATCAGATGAGTTTATAAAAAAGATTATCAAAGAAGCTTATACTGCCACATCATCTTCAGCCACTGTCTCCCCATAGCACTCTCGGTAGAGCACCTTTCTCACAATAAACAGAACACCGACATATATTGGAAGAGAGACAAGAAGATGGACTGGCACAGCACCTATCATAGCCATATCCACAATAAACTTTACAATATAGCTAAACGTAAACACCACCACATACTCCCACGTCTTAAGGTTAACTGCAAGCTCAATAAGGGCATACCACAAAAGCCAAGCCCAGAACCACACAAATATAGGTGATATAGGTACTCCCCCCGCAACAGGTATATGGAGCATAGACATGACATAAGAAAGCAAAACATCAAATATACCAAGGCACAGGGCAAACACTGCCCTGTGCCTAAAAAACCACCGCCTATAAGGACTTGAGGCAATAATAAGAAACAGAAATATTACCTCCCACTTACCAAATGGCGGATGCATGAGCATATACAT
>JAMORD010000146.1 GCA_027063755.1 bacterium
AACAAACGGAGACATTTCAGCTTTTATAACAAGAGAGGGAGGAACAGGCAAAACACCTTTGGCGCTAATAGCCCCTATATGCCAACCATACCACACAATATTCCACAACAGATATAGACCCGTTATCAGCAATAATGTGCTATAAAAATCTAATACCAAATGTCACCAACCTCCGGCTTATACCCCCTAATAAAATCTGCCACAGACATGACTTTTTTGCCCTCTGGTTTTAGTTCAAGGGGCACATAAACACCATCGCCTGTCTGTATACCAAATTTATCTTTATCAATCCACACAACGCTACCGGCTTCTTCGCTGGCCCTTTCACTCTGACACTCACCATATAGTATTTTTACCCTCTTCCCTCTAAAGATACCATATGCCCCGGGTACATCGGCAAGCGAACGAACAAGTCTATCTACTGCATCACAAGACTTATGAAAATCTATATGAAACATAGCCTTATCAAACATTGGGGCATATGTATAATCATCTCCTTGAGGTATAGGCTCTATCTTTCCATTTTTATAAAGGCTCAAAAACTCATCCCACACATGGGGCACCTTATAAGCAAGTATCTCTTCCAGCTGCGTGGCCTTTTCCCTTCCTGTAAGAGAATACTCCACCTGATACAATATATCTCCGGCATCTATCTCCTTGGCTACTTTGTGAAAGGTAATACCTGTCTTTGTATCACCGCTGTAAATGGTCCATTGGATAGGAGCCGGTCCCCTCCAACGGGGAAGAAGTGATGGATGAATATTAACCATAAAGGGCGCATCATCACCATAAAAATATGATGGTATATATATGCCATAGTCTATGACAAGGGCCATATCAACACCATGTGAAAGATACTCTTCAAATAGCCTTCTATTAAGCTTATCTGCCTTAACAACGGGAATATCATCGCCGACAATCTCAGCTACAGGAGTAGGTCTTAGTTTCATACCCCTACCTTTAGGCTTATCTGTCTTGGTAAATACTAAGACCAGCTCACCTTTCTCCTTTAAATACTTTATAATAGGCACAGCAAATTCACCGGTGGCAAAAACGGCAATTTTCACCGCAAAACCCCCTTATCTTCAAGAAGTTTCACCACCGTAGCATATTTAAATGCGAAGGGCTTAACATCAACAAGAGACCAATCTGTTATTTTATCTATAAATAGCACGCCATCAAGGTGATCCATTTCATGCTGAACAACGCGTGCATCAAAACCTTCAAAACGCTCTTTTTTCCTCTTGCCTGTTACATCTTGATACTCAACAACAACCCACTTATAACGCTCTACAGGGCCATATACGCCTGGCACACTGAGGCACCCCTCTTCACCAATCTCTACATCTTTAGAATGAGACACAATCTTAGGATTTATTACTACACCACTTTTACCCCCAACATCGTATACAAATAGGGATTTAGATATACCTATTTGAGGTGCAGCCAATCCTACACCACCGGTTTCCCCACCCTCATACATGGCCTTAAACATACGGGCAACAAGGCGTCTCAGATCTTCATCAAAACGAACAACATTCTCTGCCTTCTTCCTTAAGACAGGATTGCCAAGTACTACTATTTCCATTGATATCACCCCACCAGTAATTTAATTGAGAGGAAACCAAGAGTAAAACCTAAAGTGCCACCGGCAAACACTTGAGCCCAAGTATGAACACCTTTATACACACGGGACCAACCTATGATTACTGTCAAAAAGAGGAATATAATACCGGCTATATGGCTGTAATGGAAGACAAACGAGGAAAAAAGGGCCATAGAAAAACCATGAAATGATATCTTCCATTTGAAATTTATTATTCCACATATAAAAACACCAAGCATGACAGACATGACTACTGCATGTAGCATAGAGTATTCAGGAAGCTTTTTGGGCATTATTACCCATAAAATGATATAACCCACAAACGATGCAAGATATGGAAGATATCTATCTTCTCGCTCTATAATATCCAAATTGGGAAGATTTTTCCGAATTTTTACCCACAAAGCTGATACAAGAAGCATAGAACCAACTATCAACACAGTCCACAGTAAAAATAACACAACATCTTTGGCCGGATATCTTTCCATATAAGCAACAAAGAAATACAACATGGTAATCACAATAGGTGGATTACCAATATCAGATAATACCCTCGCCAGTTTACTTTTTATACTTTCTTTCAATACCATTTCTTTCACCATAGCCTTAAAGATTATACTATTATAGTACACAAAAAGGGAGGGTATATTGTGGCAAGCCAGAAAGGTAAAGGTTCTATAAAAACTCGTTTCCTCATGCTAGCCATACTTATTATCATTGCCAACTCCGTCCTTGGCATTTATGTCATTAAAACGCAAGTAGAGAATATATTGCTTAGTGAAAGAAGTAAAACATTAGAAGGCATAGCTGGGCTTATTACTGTAAAATTAGAAGAAATATATAGCAACCAAATACTCAAACTGGGAACAAGCGACATATATACCATGCCAACCCAACAACAAGAATTATTTTTTGATGAGATAAGAAGCGAAACAGAACCTTACCTAAAAACCATTAATGAAACCTTCCCTTCAGTAGGGATTACCATTTCCAGTAAAAACGGTATTCCCATTATAGAACTTAAACCGGCTACAGGTGCAGGAAATCCCGATTTTACATTCACCATAGTAAAAGACATAGAAATAGACGGTGTACCTGTATTTAAGGTTGTCGTTTGGGAAGACAAAAGCAGTATTCGCATGTATACATCTGAGATATCATCTAAACTTATCAACGCCATTGGCGTGCTTCTTGTCTTATCAATTATGCTTACCTTAGCACTTGTATCACAGATGACCAGAGATATTGAAAAACTTGTCTCAGAAATAGAAGAAATAGCACAAAGTCCCAAGCATAAGATAGATACAACCTTACCCAAAGAGCTGGCTACTATTGCCGAAACAGTCAATGATATATCCGAAAGGCTTTGGAAAAATACAGAACTGCTGCAAGACATCATAGAGGCCAGCCCTATGGCCCTTATACTCCTTGACAAAGAAGGTCACATAAGATATAAACACCAGATGTCAGAACATGTATTTGGGGGACTTTTTCCCATATCGGAATGGCTTGAAATTATCATGCCAGAGATCCAAGATTATATAAGGTATAAAGAATATCATATTCTCAATCGCATAAGGCTGGGCGACAGAATTGTCAATATTCATGTCATACCCGTAAGAGAGGGGACATTGCTTGCCCTTGAAGATATCACAGACATCTCAAAGATGGAGGAGCAAATGCGCCAGAAAGAAAGACTCGCAGCACTGGGTACATTATCTGCCGGTATAGCTCATGAGATAAGAAATCCTCTCACAGCTATTAAGGGATTTGCACAGATGATAGCCAAAAGGCCGACATCGGAGAAAAACGCTAAATACATAAAATTCATAATAGAAGAGGTCTCCAAGCTGGAAAACCTCGTAAAAGAAATATTGGACTTTGCCAAGGAAAAGAAACCTTCTAAATCCCATATAAGATTGAAGGACATTTTGCAAAACATCAAGACTATCGTTAGTGATATAAACATACATGTAGAAAACGACATAGAAATATGTGCAGATGAAAACCTCATAAGCAGCGTCTTTCTTAATATTATCAAAAATGCCAGAGAGGCAGGTGCTACAGAGGTGATTATCAAGGCAGAAAAAAGAGAAGTAGACACAGAGATAAAAATCATCAACAATGGACCTCCCATTCCTGAGGATATATTACCTCATATATTTGAACCATTTAGCACCAGAAAATCTAAGGGCACAGGGCTGGGACTTGCTATAGTGCATAACATTATAACCAGCCATGGAGGAACCATTAAGGCCTATAACGATATCAACGGTGTTGTTTTCGCTATAACTCTACCCGAAGACTGTAAAGGTGATAAAACATGAAGAAATTAGGATATATTCTTGCATTTATTCTATCTATGCTTATTGCCTTAGCAGGAGGCATCATGTGGTACCACCATTACCCTGAAACAACACTGTGCAATATCATAACCCCTTCTATGGGCAGCCGTGATCTTCCAATGATATACCCTACAAAAAACGGTGTTTTGGGCTCTTTATCTATGAGTTTTCATTATACCAACACTACTCCATCCGGTGCTCTATGTACAAAAATAGAACCTTTCACACCTACAACAAAACTTATCGGTGATGTGCTTAGCGGAGCCCCATCATATATTCATGGTCTCATATGTCCTCATTCTGCATATAATTACAGTGCATTTGCCCACCTTGTCAGCGGACCATATACCGAAAAAAGGGCATACACAAATAGAAAAAACACTCTATTATATAAACTCATTGGCAAAAGTGATGAAGGTAAACTATACATTACAGAAAATCAACCAGCAGATATAAACATATATATAACAAAGAATAGCATATGTATAAACGGCGCTATCAAAACCCATCCCAAGAAACTTATGGCTACGGTGTCAGCTCTTGTCGGCATACCATACCCTATATGGGGAGAAGAACCCGACTGGAATATCTTATCAGACTATTATCCCGATGATGAACTAATATTAATGAAGATTAGATACCTTGAACTTCTTACATACAAAGTAGAATATCTTTCACTCATGGACGGTACCCCCACAGACTATAGGCGAATG
>JAMORD010000147.1 GCA_027063755.1 bacterium
GTTTTATAAGTGCTTTGTATATGATGGGAAGATGTATATCCAGGGAGAGAGTAGTTTGTATCGTCTAAACATAAAGTGAGAGAGAAGTGCTTGGTTGACCTATAAAGCCAGATATTGTTTATGTTGAAAAAAGGGAGCCACCGATGTGGCTCCCTTTGTGTTTTATCCCATGAGGTATCCTGCCAACCAATCAATGTGTTTTAGTATGGGGGTAACATCTTCTGGCACGATTACCGTATGATTGCCCAATTTGCCTGTTCTCAGTTCTTCATATGTGTCTTTATCTACTTCTATAACAACCTGTGTGCGGCAGATGTTGCCTTTTTCCGGAGTATCAACAATGGTGCCTTTGGCAAACCATAGTTTACCGCTGGGTAGAATCTTCACGAGGCTAACAGTTATGCCTTTGGGATAATATCCTTTAACTGCTGCCCCTTTACCCGATTCAAAGTGTGTAGGTATGTAGAAGCGGTCAAGCAGAGATATAGGTGATGTGCAGTGTGACATGAGCACCCTATTGCCATCGTAAAACCAGTTAAGGTTGGCTATGAAACCGCTTTTACCTGTAAGGTGTTTGGATATTATCATACCAATAAGGGCTGGAATATCGCCTTCGCAGCCTAAGATGTAATCTTCACTATTTAGAACGGAAAATGCCAGGCACGGTACCGTGCCAAGGAGATGTAATAGGTGGAAACATTTCACACTGAGTCCAAGGAGATTGTATTTCTCATGAAGGTGCTTAAGCGCCCTATACATTTTTACCTGGTTGATAAGCTCTTCATCGGATATAAGTACTTTATCGGCCTTTTGTATTTTCTCTTTGAAAGATGCTGTTTCTTCAGGGGTTGGCTCTTCGTGCCATATTTCTAAAAACTCTTTCCATGTCAGCCGTTTGATGGTAAGTCCCCAATTGGAGTGGAGATCATAGGGTGTTAGTGTGCTGGCACTGATAAGCCATGGACTAGGTTCATCAAGCAAACCTATATATTTTCCGTCTAAATTTTTCAATAGACCTGCAAGAATATTGGCGTGATTAACCTCGTCTTCTTCGTTGGGAATGAGAAACATTTTTGATGGTATGTCTCTATGATGCAGGTATGCCATAATCTCTGCAGCGGCAGGAAGAGAGTTTTGGCTTTCATGGGCAAGCACTGCTATAGGTGGGGCAAGTTTGCCTTCTCTAAAGGCCCTTAGAAACTTTTCCTCTGCACCGCCGGTAAGCACGGCTACGGTAGACAAGTTATCAGATGGTATAGACTGAAACATGGTTTTTAGGTTTGCTATTATTTCTGGATTGTGAAGGTCCGAGTAAGCGAAAAACATGGATATCCCCTCCCTCAATTTAAACTTCACTATTCATTATATACTTGCCCGGAATATGCAATTTGTGTATAATGGATAGTGCTGTATTACATATGATGTTGTTGAGCTCGTCGTGGTTTTATGTTATAATCAGTGATAGCGTGTCTGCGTATACGCAAAATATTGTTTTTTGGGCGAGAAAAAGGCAGACAGAAGATATATGAGGAGGTGTCAAAATGCCAACTTTTAATCAACTGGTAAGATTCGGAAGAGAAAGGGTCAAAGAGAAATCTAAATCTCCGGCACTTCAGGGTAATCCTCAGAAGAGGGGAGTTTGTGTTGTTGTTAGAACAATGACACCTAAGAAGCCAAACTCTGCTCTTCGTAAGGTTGCAAGGGTGCGTCTTTCTAATGGTATAGAAGTTACTGCATATATCCCCGGTGAGGGACACAATTTGCAGGAGCACTCTCAGGTCTTGGTCAGAGGTGGCCGTGTAAAAGACCTGCCTGGTGTTCGTTATCACATCATTCGTGGTGTGTATGATGCTGCCGGTGTTGAGGGCAGAAGACAGTCCCGTTCCAAATACGGAACAAAGAGACCTAAGAAGTAAGGTCTGAAAGGAGGAGATTAGGGTATGCCAAGAAAAGGTCCAGTACCGCCACGCGAAATTCCGCCGGATCCAATATATGGAAGCGTGCTTATACAGAAGCTCATTAATAGAACAATGCTTGGCGGAAAGAAGAGTAAAGCAGAGAAGATTGTATATGGGGCACTTAAAATTGCATCTGAGCGTCTTGGTGGTGTAGATCCCAAGGAGCTTATGGAGAAGGTTGTTGACAATGTTAAGCCTATTGTTGAGACCCGTTCTCGTCGTGTTGGTGGTGCCACATATCAGGTTCCAGTAGAGGTTCCCGAGCGTAGACAAATATCTCTTGCTATCAGATGGATTGTGCTTGCTGCAAGAGCTCGTGGTCCTCGTAATATGGTAGACAAGCTGGCAGATGAGCTTGTTGATGCCTACAACGGTAAAGGTGGTGCCATTGCCAAGAGGGATGAGGTACACAGAATTGCCGAGTCTAACAAGGCATTTGCACACCTTAGATGGGGGCGTAGGTGATAGGTTATGGCAAAGGGTAAGAATACAGTAAGAGAATACTCTCTTGAAAAAACAAGGAATATCGGTTTTGCCGCTCATATTGATGCCGGTAAAACCACTACAACAGAGCGTATTCTCTTTTATACTGGCCGTACTCACAAGATAGGTGAGGTTCACGATGGTACGGCTACAATGGACTGGATGCCACAGGAGAAAGAGCGTGGTATCACAATTACAGCTGCTGTTACAACAGCATTCTGGAAAGATCATCGTTTGAATATTATCGACACGCCCGGCCACGTAGACTTCACCATTGAGGTTGAGCGTGCTATGCGTGTGCTTGATGGTGCCATTATTATTCTTGATGCTGTGGCCGGTGTTCAGCCTCAGACAGAGACTGTTTGGAGGCAGGCTGATAGATACAATGTGCCAAGAATTATATTTGTCAATAAGATGGACCGTATTGGTGCTAACTTCTTTAGGGTTGTTAACACAATAGAAGACAAACTCTATGTCCGCCCTGTTGTTATGCAGGTGCCTATTGGTGAAGAGGACCAGTTCCAGGGTGTTGTTGACCTTATTACCAGACAGGCTTATGTCTGGAAAGATGATCTTGGAAAAGAGTATGAGATTGTAGAGGTTCCTAACGAACTGAAAGACCTTGTTGAAGAGTGGAGAGAAAAGCTTATAGAGACAGCTGTTGAGTTTGACGATGAGGCTATGGAGAGATACCTCTCCGGTGAAGAGCTGTCTCCTGAGGAGATTAAGAAGCTTATTAGAAAGGGTACACTCCAGAGGGAGATATTCCCTGTATTTATGGGTACTGCATTTAAGAATAAGGGTATCCAGCCACTTCTTGATGCTATTATTGATTACCTTCCATCTCCTCTTGATATTCCTCCAGTTAAGGGTATTAATCCTATTACTGGTGAGGAAGAGGAGAGACCAACATCTGACGATGCGCCACTGGCCGTGTTTGCTTTTAAGATTCAGACTGATCCGTTTGTCGGTAAACTTGCATATGTCAGAGTTTACTCTGGTATGCTGAAGGCCGGGACATATGTCTACAATGCTACCAAGGGTAAAAAAGAGCGTATCTCCAGACTTCTGCGTATGCATGCGAACTATCGTGAAGATGTTGAGGCCATTGGTGCTGGTGACCTTGGTGCTATCGTTGGTCTTAAGAACACCACCACTGGTGATACTCTGTGTGATGAAGATCATCCTATTATTCTTGAGTCTATATTTATTCCAGAGCCAGTTGTGTCTATTGCCATTGAGCCCAAGACGCAGTCTGACCAGGACAAACTTTCTCAGGCCCTCCAGAAGCTTGCCGAAGAAGACCCAACATTTAGGGTTAAAATTAACCATGAGACCGGTGAGACCATTATCTCCGGTATGGGTGAGCTTCACCTGGAAATTATTGTTGACCGTCTGAAGAGAGAGTTTAAGGTAGATGCCAATGTTGGTAAGCCACAGGTTTCTTACCGTGAGACATTTACCAAACCTGTAAAGGTTGAGGGTAAACACATTCGTCAGACAGGTGGTCACGGTCAGTACGGTCATGTTGTTATAGAGTTTGAACCTCTTGAAAGAGGTAAGGGCTTTGAGTTTGTTGATAAGATCGTTGGTGGTGTTATTCCGAGAGAGTATATTCCTTCTGTTGAGAAGGGTCTTAAAGAGGCAATGGAGTCAGGACCTCTTGCCGGCTATCCTGTTGTAGACCTTCGCGCTACACTGGTAGACGGTTCTTATCACGAGGTGGACTCTTCAGATATGGCTTTCCAGATGGCAGCTATTAAGGCATTTAGAGAGGCTGCCAAAAAGGCAGATCCTGTTCTGCTTGAACCTATCATGAAGGTTGAGGTTACTGTTCCTGAGCAGTACATGGGTTCTGTTATCGGTGACCTGAACTCCAGAAGAGGTAGAATTAAGAGCATGGAGGCCCAGGGTGGACTTCAGGTTATTACTGCTGAGGTGCCACTGGCCGAGATGTTTGGATATGCAACAGCACTGAGAACACTTACACAGGGTCGTGGAACCTTCGCTATGGAGTTTTCTCACTACGAAGAGGTTCCAAGATCTGTTCAGGAAGAAATTATAAAGAAAGAAAGAGGGGAGTGATAGGATATGGCAAAGGAGAAATTTGTTAGAACGAAGCCACACCTAAATGTAGGAACCATTGGACACATTGACCATGGAAAGACAAC
>JAMORD010000148.1 GCA_027063755.1 bacterium
CCCTTCATGTATCTGCCGACAAAGGCTTTATTATCGTGAAAGCAGATAGTGAAGTGTCAGATGGTTCTGCCGACATTTCCATAGGGATTGATAGAAAGAAGATTACATTTGCCGATATGACACCACCATACATAAAGGTCAATATTACTGTTCAGTATGGTGATAAGCAGGAAGTTATACCTGTCAAGATAGAGATAAAGCGGGCACTGAAGCTATTTGTGCCACTCAACAAACTTGAGCAGACATATGAGCTGTGGACACCTGAAAAGGAGTGGCAGAAGCTGGTATCTTCCGACTCTGCACCATTTATCAATCCCCTGTATAACCGTACATATGTGCCACTGAGACTAGTGTCCGAGGGATTAGGACTTGAGGTAGGCTGGAACGGAAAGGAAAGACTCATTACCATTGAAAGCGATAAGTATAAGATTGTGCTTGATGTCAAGAAAGTGGTGAAGAAAAAGGTGAAGATAGCTGGAAGGCATGAATATATCTATGAGTCTACAAATAGGTATGCCAAGATATACGAGAAATCTGCTGGATCAACAAGTTATGGACGCAGTGTATATGTATATCCGACGGCTATTAGACAAGGTCGCTCCTATGTGCCGGTAAGATTTATAGCAGAGCAGGTGAAATCTTTGGTGTTTTGGGATGGAAAAACTCGTACAGTCTACATATATAGATAACAAATAATGTAAGCTAGTATACTAAATACACACAAGGGGGAGCATGCTCCCCCTTTTAAGAGGTGTTGAGTATGAAAGTGAAACAGAGAGGATTTACCCTTGTAGAGGTAATGGTAGCGATAACGATTATACTCATAGCACTGTTGCCAATATTTGGTTCTATGTATGGGATACTGAAGAATCATAGGGAAGTTCTTGATAAGGAGATAGCTATAGGCCTAGCAAGATCTGCAGAAAATATATTGGATTCTCAAAAAGATTTTTATACTTATGTAAGGGTTAGTGGTAGTTGGAAGATAAAATCTATTAGAGATGTTTGGAGTGATGGGGAAGAACATCCCATAATACTTCATAAAGATAACGGTAGTTCTTATGATCCTGCCGACTATGTTATATCTGTTCCGACAAATTCCAAAACTTTTCGTGTGCGAGCTTATGCTATGAAAAACCCTAAAGTATGCAACGAGTTGCCAAGTGGTAGTTGTTCAAGTTATGATGATAACCCTTATCTATATGCTGTAAGAATAGAAATTTTGTGGGATGAAGGTAGTAGTACAAAATCATATGTAGTTGTAAGGAGATTTTATAAGCCATGAGGGAGAAACATATGTTTTCTCGGATAAAGAGACAAAGGGGTTTTACTCTTGTAGAGATGATGGTTGTTATAGCCATATTACTTATAGTTGTGGCTATCGTTTTTGAAGTCTATGTTAAAGCTGTTCAGTACAATGCGTATTTTGCAGCTAAAGATGATATGTTGACATCTATGAATATGTTTGCGTCTCAGGTAAACAAATATACCGATGGTGCCGGAGCTATTTATACGATAGTAGGAAGTGAGCCAATTCCTATGATTAACTGGTCGGATTCAGAAACTTTGGACAATGTTGCATTCTGTACTATGAGGTTAGATTCAGATGGGTCGGATGTAACAGATATTGTATATATTTATAATGAACCTGTAAAGGTTGACGGTAAGCAGCTGTATTTTGCTGATAAGACAGATGGGGATAAATGTAAGCCATTGATGAGAATAGTTGTTAAGATAGAAAACATACCAGAAGAAAATTGCAAAAATGCAGATTCGTATATCAGAGAGGCAATAGAAAACAATTGGGCAGGGGCTAAGGTTTTGGTGTTTAAACCTACGCTTGTGGATGCCAGAAACTCGTTTTCCTATATGTATTTTTACTATACGAAATATTATATAAATCCCAGTACAAGTGAAACGATAACATGGCCTTCTTTAACAATGAGATCGGTATTTGGTGTGTTGAGGAATATTTATGATGATAGTGGATGCACACATAGGGTTACTGGATATGCTGTTGATGTTTATCCCTATGAGCAGACGTTTAATATATATGGACGTAATATAGAGAAAGAAAGGTGAGTGATATGAAAAAAGGGAAAATTATAATATTAAATAAAAGCGAAAAAGGTAGTGCTTTGCTTTTGGCAATAGTTTTTGTAGCAGTTTTTCTTATTTTGCTGTCAGTGCTTATTGGTATGTATTTATTTGAATTAAAGATGTTTGTTAGGTATCAAAATATTTATAGAGCAGAGTTGGTTACAAGAGATACCATGGCCATTGTTTCTGCAGAAGAACACAAGTGGCTTGTAGATAAAAATACCGGTTTTGTTGAAAACATGGCGGAAAGCAACACAGAGTTTATCTCCTCTACAAGCGATTTCTTGAGGCTGTATCCTTTCCCTTCTTCTTATGGTTCCTATTATCCCGATGGAGTTGTTTACATCTCAGCCGAAAAAAATTTAAGCGGTGCCCCCAATGTTGTTACTGCGGCAATAATGTCTGGACATGGCTTATCAACGGCAGATATACTTGCCAAAGTGCAAAGTGATGCATGGCCATTTGTAAATGAGTTTGAGTATAGGAAGATATTTGCCAAGTATCAGGTAGCTGGAAAAGATCTCAATAAATTGGGTAATACCGCTAATGTAACGCTTGACTATGGTCCATATGCTCGCCTTGATGGTGATGTGGTTTTTAAGACAGGAAGTAGTGGAGATACCTTTAATTTTTGGGGAGTAAGAAGTAATGTTAACGGATGGGATAGCAGTCATAGTGATGATTGGAGGGTTTATAGACCTGATCGTTCTGGATATATTAGCAGTAGTAATTATAGACGAATGTTAGATACCGCAATACTGGGGAAACTGTACTTTGGTGGATCTGATTTTACTGTTGGTGATCCTAATTATAGGACAACATATTATTCATTTACGAGAAGATTTAGTGATACAGTTTCTAGCTCGTGGGCATTCTCAGGTTTATCGGTTATGGATTTCCGAGAAGAAAGCAAAGCTAAACAGTTTGCTTCTTTGTTTGGGTATTACTATTACTATGATCCCGGAAAGAACTTATGGCATGTTATTACACGGCATACAGCTGACAAGAGTGATTGGCAAACTACTAATGATGTTTTCTTTAAGAATATACTCATCAATGGGGCTGAGGTTGATAGCCAATACGCGGAAGATATAACGGAGTATTTGTTTGGTACTATTGATGGAAAAGGTGCGTGGGAAAGGTTGGTTTCTGGAACGGATGATACGACGGCTAAAGAGAGGGCGGTGTCAGATAATAACTATTTGGAGGTAAATGAAACTAATATATCTTCATGGAAAGTCGCTGGAAGCAGGGCATGGTATGAGTCTTATAATAATTCATTATTGGTTACTTTCTATGTTGACAATGATGAACATACCCATATGTTATTGAGTATCGGTTATTATTTTGACAATAGTGGATATGTTGTGGGTGAATATGATTATCGTAGGCGATTTAAAACAGATGTTAATATCTATGACGTAGATCTTACACAAGTTTCTCATGATGGGAAGAAGATATTGGTTGATTTTTCAAACTATGATTATGTACATATCATTCCACCTTGTGCTATTAGAGGTGATGGATATCCTGTTTGGAAAGATGTAAACATTGCTGGAAACCCCATGTGTGAATATGTTTCTTCTAAATATGGATATATGGTTAATCAATATATTAATCCTCAAGCAAGAGATACCAGTCTGAATCCTAATTGGAATTACGACTGGACACATTATGTGTACATAACCACTCCTCAAGGTTTTTATAATGTGTGGCCCGAATCTTCTTATTCCCTTGCTCAGCCCTATCACGCCAACTGGCAAAATGTTAACATGTATTCCATGAAGATAACTATTGTTGCCAATAATGTCTACCTTGTTTCCAATCTTGTTCCTATGCCTAAAGATGGGTTGTTGTTTGAGCAAGATTTTTCAACGAATCCTAAGGATTTGGTTATTGGTGTGGATTTGCCTGGACTTAGTGGCTACCCCGATGGTGAGGTTATGGCTATGTATGTGAAGAACGATTTCCTCATAAAGGCTTATAGTTGTGGAGATAATTATTATGATAATAGAAAAAATATTCTTGCTTGTCGTGGAGCGGCAATGTATGGTTTTAGGTTTCCTGCAGATGACACAAGATTTTTGTCTCCTGATGTGTTTAATTTTGGGGATAGGAGTAAAACTAATTCTAAATTTGCAAAACATGCATGGGATACTTTGTTTTATTCTCACATGCTGGCTATAAAAGGTAGTTGGGGACTTCAAAAAGTGGATTGGTATTATCCGTATACTATGGAGAATTTCAAAAAGATGGGAGCCCTAGGACAAGGTAGTGGAGGTTACGGTATGATAAGTTCTGGTTCTTCTGAGGGACACCAAGGATATTTTGGTAATCGTTACTATCTTATAGCCGATAATCCTTATTCTAATCCACCAGCTTACTGGTTGATTCCGCCCGAGGAGTGGCGCTCTGTTACTATTGTTAACTACCGCATGGGAAGATAGTTTTAGGCATTATATTTCCCCGCCCCCGCAGGGGCGGGGATTTTTCTTTTGG
>JAMORD010000149.1 GCA_027063755.1 bacterium
CGGGAGCAAGTGTCAGTGTACCATCAGCAACAAAGTGTAGATACTGGTCTTTATCATACTGGCTAGTATATGCCATATAGGATGCGTGTCCTCCAAGAATATCAAGGTTAAAAGCAAATCCAGAGAGGACTATCTCATCGCTTGATGTATTCTTTACATAGAAATCTATGGCTACTATGTCGTCCCCCTCCTTGACAACATAGCTCTTTACACTGGCTGTTATCTGAAGGGCGTTGTATATATCTTCGTAAGATTTAAACACAGCACCATATGTATCCTGAAGCACACTCTCTTCTAACACGAGTTTACCGCCAACAGACACTAACCTATAACCTACAAGATATGCAGAAAGTTCATATGTGCCATAAGGCACATTCACTTTATCTGTTCCCAATTTCACCGTCTGACCGGCCTTTAGATGCAGTGGGGTGATAACCTGCAAAAACGCTTTTCCATCGGCATAGTGATAAGAGAAATTGTCACCTGTAATCCAGTAATCAAATTTCTGTGATGTGTTAAATGTCAGATCAACATCTTTATACCCGTTGTTTGTCAGATAAAATGCTATTTCAAGAGATACTATGCCATCTTTAACATCTACAACAGATACACTGGCCGTCATTTCAAGCTGTGACTCTGCAGAAATAGGTGCTGGAGCAATTATGGGCATAGGTTTCGTATTCTGCTTGGCATAGGCACCGGGTATCACCATAGAAACAACAATCGTTAGAATTAGCACAGCCCTAATAAGATTTTTCAGTGTCATCTTCACCACCTCCACTATGTATACGGAGATTTATTCCAAAGGTCTCACACAACCTATTGATATATTGCAAACACATTACCAATTTGCGTAATAGGAGACCATTGATCCCTTTACACTACCGCTCTATGGTCACCTTGCGCTCTGCACCATCCCAACCAACTTTAGCCCCAAATATCTCGCTGATAAACCTCACAGGCACAAATGTTCGGCTCTGGTAGATAAAGGGGATTCCCATGTCTTGCCCATTGTAGTTTTTCAAGTCTACTGTTATTACTCCACTACCTTCTTTCTCCACTTTCACTATGCTACTGCCAGGATATACCACATATGCCCCGTGCTTCTCCGCTTTAGCCTTAGGCATATGCATATACACTTTCTGGGTATAACTGCTCCCGTCCTCTCTGTATACCGTCCCTATTATCTCTATCATCCTCGTATCTCCATGCCATTTCACTTCAAAACCCAAACCTTCCAATATAAACCTCAGGGGCACCATTGTGCGGTTTACCGTCGGATCTATAAATGGGGCTACATCCATGGCTCCAGCATTTCCATTAACCATGTAATTTCTCTTGCCTATCCACAGCTCTACTTTGTCAAATATCTTCATGGTATACACACTCCACCGACCACAATAACCGCTTACACATAGCCGTATCTGTATAGTATGCATACCTCTATCAAGATGAAGATTTATAGTGCTGGGCCCTGCGTTTACAGAATATGCCTTCTTCACACCGTCTACAACAATTTCCAGCGTCCCCGTATCTTCTGCATTAAAACTGATATCAATGTCTCTATGGTATGTTGATGTTGGAACCACGGCCTGCACGGGCATGGGGATACGTGTGATGTCAACACTGACGATAACAGACTGCTTACCATCTTTTTCTATATATGCACTGAGGGTATGTTTGCCTAT
The DNA here is from genome assembly GCA_027063755.1 of bacterium. Lineage (GTDB taxonomy): Bacteria > Coprothermobacterota > Coprothermobacteria > Coprothermobacterales > JAADFF01 > JAADFF01. Next base: position 1,689 of record JAMORD010000149.1, read on the forward strand.
ACCGGATATAGAGATAGTTATCTCATGTGTACCCTTTGTTAGCTGAGAAGCACCAAGATCGTGTCCTCCCAGTGCCATATACAGCGTGCCATCTATAGGCATCAGAACTCTCACAATGGCAGTAAGACCTTCTACCGTTGGGGGGACCTGTATTATTGGTGCTGGTATAGATGAGCTGCTCTCATATCTTATTTGAGTCTGTGCTCTATCTGAAACCGAACCTTCCACTTCTACTTCCGCTTCTATGATATGTTGCCCCTCACTACTGAGGTGAACTGTTGTCTCTGCTATTCCACCTGCATGATTTATGCTCTTTTGCAAAGAACCATCTACATACACTCTGAGGGTACCTGCTACGGCATCTATCTTGAGGGCAACATCAGCAGCAGTGGTAGTTTGCGGAGCTTCTATCGTTGGCGTAGGTGGCACATATTCTACCTGAGAAACAACCTCTTTAGATGTATAGCCATTTACGGAAAGGGTTGCATTGATATCGTATTTTCCATAATGGGGAAGTGTATAGGTAAATGTATAAGAACCTTTATCCTTAACCCCTTCAAAGAGGGTGGCATCACCTATCGTCAGTTTAAGAAGTCCTTTCTCATACACGACAACCATTACCTCTATATTGCCATCTTTGTCTCTGGAGTCTTTAATATACAATATCTTCGGACTCTTAGGTAGACGAACAACCTTGACAATATTGGAAAAGTTACTCTCAACACCATATTGCTCTGTCTTTGCCGTTATCTTATACTCACCAATAGTGGCAAGGGGTACATTCACCACATATTTATGGTCTGTCTTGCCAGAGAGATTAATACTCCGTAGCACCTTAGGTGTACCTGAAGATACATCGTAAAATGTTGTGGTGCCATCGTGGGCATATACATCTACAGATACACGGTATGTTTCTACCTCAGGCTGGGCCACGCTTAGCTGTGGGTCAAACATTACAACGCGGTATACATAGATAGGTTGTATTTCCTCTACATCAGGATATCCGGGTAGATGAACAAGGCCCTTCACCTTATACTGGCCCTCTGGGGGGGCTAAATTAACAATCTCGGTAATAGTTCCCGTGCCTTTGGGTATCTTTACCCCTATAACCTTGCTCACCTGTTTACCATCAGGACCATACACATAAAGGTCAATGGTAGCCGTCGTTCGCATGTGATAGTAGCCTATATTAACAGGTGCCTTTATTGTAGATACAGCTTTTTCCGGTCCTTTCATGCGAAAGATAAATCTGATATTGGCTGTAATATCGTTATACCTTATACAACCTATATCGCCACCACCAGGCAGTGAAATAGAACTATACGGCATAGAAAACCGATACGGCTTTCGGGATATTTCAGCAGATACAGATACATTTCCCCTGATAAGATCAGGATTAATTTTATAAACGCCTGTTCCATCAGCACGGCTTATATATACACTATCTTTACCGCCATCACTACTTATAGTCACTGTGGCATATTGCATGGCACTGATAGTCATTGTCCCTGTTATATTCTTTTTTCTGCTGATGTATATGTAGTAGCAGCCACTGCTATCTTTAGGGTAATGTAGTTTCACAGATAGCGGTTTCACCTTGGGATACACTTTCAGATCATATGGATAGTACTGTGTACCGGGAAAAACCTGGTATTTTATATACCCATCTGTATCCAGCTTATTTTCCATAACCCTAACAGAGCCGTACCATGGGGGCATATACTCTTCTCTATCTGCCTCAAAAAACACAGGGGTAGAATAATAGCTATCTATCATGCCAACCCCTAACGATGAAAGGACAATAGACTTGTAGTTATAACCTTCTCCATAATAGTTATGATACACAAGATCTATGGGCTGAGAAGATTCTTTTTGAACAAATGGTTCCATAGAATCAGCACTCCACCCATATGTTCCTTTAGACACAGACCATACCTTTGTCCCATTTTCGTGCTCTATATAAATAGATGTAGTAATTTCATTACGATAATACAAGTAATTATTATCTTTAACTGGCACAACAGAAGACAATCTTGCTCTGTATATATACACATTGAACTGTATACCGGGCTCTTTGGCGAAAGAGTTATCGGGATACACAAGCTTTCTTCCAGCCACCCTTTCATATTCACCAGTTATATAATTGACCTTAAACAGCTGACCAGTGTATAAATACGCATCACCCCATGAATAGTCGTCTTCCACCCAACTACCACAACATACTCCTAACATGTAAAAATACGGCTTATCCCCTATATACAGACCACCTTCTTTGGCAATGGCAAATGGAGAATATGCATAAGAGTAATAAACAAAATTATCTCTTGATTTTGTCCATAGTATTTTTACATTATTACCATCGTAGTAAACAGATGCCACTTTGCCGTTCCAAATACCGCTATTTTTGGCACCACTCTCCGGACTAAAAAGCAAAGTCACATAGGCATTAACAGCATTGATAAACCCTGTACGAAAATACAAAACCTGAACATCATGTGCAAAAGGTGAAATGGTAAATTTTTCATATGAAAGAAGGGCTCCATCTTTCACTATCCCCACATATATTTTATCTCCAGATGCCCATACAACCCACACACGGCTTGTATCGTATATGTTCGCAGAGATATACCAAGCCCCTGAAGTCCACTTCCAGTGCCACAGCAAGTTTTTGTTTTTATCATAGGCATATATACCGTCGGTTTTTCGTAGATAATAGCCACCACCGGGTCTGTCAAATCCGTCAAGCACATATCGGTTGCCATAATATTTAACATCTGACGAGGAGTATAAATATCCTATAGTCTGGTCTGTTCCACTTATCGTTTCTATAAATGATTGGGATATAAAAGCAAAGACAAGGAGCAACAACACAACAGCAAGTATAGATATTCGCCTT
>JAMORD010000150.1 GCA_027063755.1 bacterium
TTAAACTTTTTTCATCGCAAAAGGATATACCAGTAATACCATAGTAGGGTTATATACCTGCAAGTAGCAGTACAAAAACCAAATAAGGGACGATGTACCCCCATACACCGTCCCCACAGAGTCTGGCACCCGCCAGATACCTGAACCATAAAGGGTATCGGTATGAATTGAACGGCAATTTAGAACGAAGCAGCAAAGACACAACCAAAAGCCTTATAGCATAAGCAAAACCGACACACACAAAAAACATAGTTCCTAAACTTTACTTTCACCTTTCCGATACTAATAAAATAATATAAACACAATACCGTATAGCAAGGGATTTTTCCCGTCTCTGAAAAGCGCTTGTATAAGTATCGGAAGAATCTTGCAGTTTTTTAGCCTCATAACAAGAACATATAACAAAAAGCCGTATCACAAGGGCAAAAAGAAGAGTTATCAAATAAGAGTCTATAAAATCGCTAAAAATCTACCCGATATAGGTTGTGGAACCGCCAAGGAAGGCGGCGATGACCTCAACCAAAAAAAACACATGGAGGTGGGCAGCGATGGCACTGGCAGACCTGACAAGAATTAACTCAAACATTGGGGCGATGAACGCCCTGAACAGCTTGAGACTGGTAAACAATGATTTGGCACTCAGGCAGCTTCGCCTGGCAACAGGTGTAAGGATCACCAAGGCTGCAGATGACCCTGCAGGTTTTAGAATCTCTGTGAAACTGAAAGCACGCAGTCGTGGACTAGGGGTAGCCCTTGACAACATTGCCGATGCAAAGAACATGCTCTCTGTTGCAGAGGGTGGCCTGACAAAGATCAAAGATCTACTTCTTGACATCAGAGACAAAATAGAGCAAGCAGCAAACGACACCATGGCCACAGAAGAGAGACTGGCTATTGCACAGCAGGTTAGAGAATATATGCACGAGATATACCGCATAGCCCATGAAACAAGATGGAATGATATGGGTATTCTTGACGATACCGCACCGCCAACAACATCACAAACAGCATCTACAACATTCTACTTCCAGACAGGTGCCGACTCATTTGAGACAACAACGTGGGAGAGAACATTTAAATTCATCACGAATAATGGAACAATTGTGAACACAGAAGACAATTGGTCCAATTGGAAAACAAAAGCCAATCAAATAGGAATTATGCTTACCAAAGCAGATGACACAACAAAGGCCGAAGCAGCGAAAATTTATAGCTCCAACAGCGGCCTAGTAAGTGCATCTGCACAGTTCACAGTAGAAGAAGTCTATGCTTACTTAGGTGTAAAATCCACAGCAGGCATAACAGCAGGCTCTCTCTCAGATTCAACCAATGTCAATGCATCTGCCAACGAACTACTCCAGCGTGTAGATGCCACCATACGCAAGGTATCTGAGTGGACATCAGGCATTGGTGCCCTTATGGCAAGACTTCAGGCCAAGCAGGAAACGGTTATGGTGGCCCAGATCAATGTTGAGGCATCTTGGAACACCATCTACAATGCCGACATGGCTAAAGAACAGGTGTATGCAACAAGAGACCAGATCCTACAGCAGACTGCCACAGCCATGCTGGCACAGGCCAACTCAGCACCACAGAGTGTGCTACAGCTCTTCAGAGGATAAGAGAAAAACATATACAGATAAGGGGGCAGCCTCGCTGCCCCCTCCTTCTTTTTGAAAAGCATACTCTCACATAGATTCCTCCGTAAGCAAGTTCACCGCTACCCCAAATAGTAGAATCAGAAAAAAAACTAACGGGTAAAAACCCCATAACATAAAACCATCTTCAAAGGTAGATGGAGAACAGCAATCCACCTATAATACAATCTTGACCATAAACCATACAACACTACTCCAGCAAACTATCTAAACAACATGGATAACAGGGCCTTTAAGGCACTATACAACCCAAACCCTGTCAAACCATCTCGTCAATTTTTCCCAACAGATAATTGCCCTCTTACTCTCTCCATCTTCCATAAAAATTGTTTCCCTAAAAGGCCATCATCACTTCTACTCATCCAGGGACTCATAAAAAGTGCTATCATCTATACAGAGGTGATGCTTGTGGAATTTATCGTTGAAGTACACCACAGGGGCAAGAAGATTATAGAACCAGCCCCACACGGTACAGAAATGGCAGAGATATACGAGGCATCTGATATACAAGGTATAAGAGAAGTTGTTATATTCAAAGATCTTGAAGACAACCTAAAGGGCATATATGTACCCCCCAAAGATAGTGCGTATTTCATTAAGGCTGGCGTAGACGAAAATGGCAGATGGGTAGATATTACCCCTCCACTACCACCGGGTAAACGGTGGGTAAAACTATATAAAGATGGTGAGGGTCTTGGTGGTGTTATGGGAGATATTCCTATTCCACCGTTTCTCAGAGATAAAAAACTCGTCGTAGACATAGATATGGGACATGGCAACATGGCAAGAAGAGAAGCTCCGCAGGGAGCTGTAAGATTGCTTGTGGCCAAAGCTATAAAGCTACCCCCTTCCCCCGGAGGTGAGTCTCCACTTATAGCACTGCCACCTGCTGCCGAAACAATAGATGTATGGACAGGAGACGGCGTCACCGTTATACCCTTTTACAATGAAAAAGGTGAAGAAATCGGCAAGGCGGAAATAGCCGGCATTGAGCTTGGTGAAGACCAAATAGATATTGTTGATGCCGTAGTGGCACTGGATATGAGTGGAAAACCCATTGGTGTTATAGAGGTACCTGAAAAAACACGGGCACACCTTAAAGTTATAAGCTATACCCCCAACGGGCCTATGGATGTAACCCCACAACCACCTCCAGGACATATGTGGGCCGAGATTACCATTACACCCGATGGAGGCATAGCCCTAAAAGATGTCCCCGTAGATAGATAGGACAAGACAAAGGGTATAACCACTTCTCACAGAATGTTTCATATAGCATATTAATTTCATATAGCATATTAAGAGGAATTTGGAGGTTTTTATCAGCACTATGGCAAGATAGTAGTTTGTCAGTCATAAAAGTCAACCGATATACTCTATCGGTTGTGATAACCAAGAGACAGCTTTGCAATCATAAAAAAACACAGAGTAAGAAGTAGACATAAAGTCAAGCGGCGGTTTCATAAGTCATAAAAAAACAATTCCTCAGAATACTTAGAGGTATAAGTCATGAGAAACCATTGAAAAGAAATATGTGACTGCCATATAGTTATATCTACTGACTAATGCTCTTTATAACAGGGGGATTAATATCTATAGCTGGTTCATTCCAAGGCAACACCTTAGTAACCCCATCTTCATATCCCAATCTACACCTACCCAAGGGGGTACCTTTGACAATATATGGTTCTGAGTCAGCAATTCTAAAGTAAACTCCTTCACTGGCAGACACGGCAATATATACATGTTCATCTGTCGTCTTACGAAGCATAGTAGAAAGATCTGCTATATCCTTCTCAACAAGAGGAATAGCCGCATGTATCTGTGAAAGCTCAACCCTAATTTTCGCTTTAACGGTATTGTTTTTCACCCTAACCATGAGTTTCTCAAGATGTTCTTTTTTAGAAATGAGCTCCGTCAGTTCCTTCTGAACCTCAATAATGCGCTGGCGTATCGTATCGGTATAACCGGCATAAATCTTTGTAGACATTTTTCTTGCAGAAATAACAATAGGCACATACACGCTGCCAGCCGCCTTTATCTCACCACCACGCAGTCTTGCACGAGGGTGCACAAACACAACATCACCCAGCGTTGCAACTTTGCTACCATAAAGGCCCGTTTCTATATACACATTATCCTCGGCCTCAATACGGGCGATATGTCCTTCTTTAATATACACAAAGCCACCTGACTTGATAATACCAGCCTTATCTCCTGTAACGACACCCCTAATAAAGATACCCTCACCGGCATGCACAGAGGCGTTTTCTACACTGCCCTCTATAAGAACCTTACCCTTCACCTTGATAACAAAACCAGGTTTAACATCACCCTTTATCCACAGATGCTTTACACCGGTAATATTACCGACGCTAAAGTCTACATCACCATCTATAATGAGTATTTCTTCCACAGATAACATACCACCAAGGACAAGCACCCCTGTTGTCTTAGAGATAATGACATCCCCACTGGCCTCTGTTCCCTCTCCTGCAAAGGCCTTTAAATCAAGGTCTCTACCAGGTTTAGCCGGAATGATATTACCGAAAATATCTACACCATCTTTACCAAGGGACGGGGGATTTTTCCTACCAATAATCTCACCCTCCCTCACAGTAATGAAATGCTTCTTATATGCATGCCAATCTATATTTTCATTAGGATCTATTTCCACCTCATCAAGAGGAAGTATAACAATAGACGCGTTCTTTCCCTCCTCTGGTGGAATACCCTCAGCCACAACAACCATATCAAGAGGATTTTCTATAGCTTCTTTGATAGCATCTACCCTGATAAACTGGGGATCTATGCCATGCTTTTCTACAAGTATTTCCAATACATCGGTTACATTTAGAGGTTTCCCCTTGCCAAACGATGGAATATATTGAACATAGGCTCTGAGT
>JAMORD010000151.1 GCA_027063755.1 bacterium
CGATTACCATGGTAACCTCTGGGGAGACCTTGCATACGATGTACCAACACTGGAAAATGGCCTTCTCAAGGTTGGTCCAAAGGATAAGAATGGCGATTATAAGCCTCTCATGACCCTCACCATGCCCAATGGTGACAAGAAAGAGATATACATGATTACTGAGTACAAGATTCGTCCAGGCACAAAGTGGGCCGATGGTGCTCCAGTAACACTTGATGACATCATCTTCTACAACCTGCTTCAGCTCACACCTGGTATGAGAACCCCAGGTACCTATCCAAACGACCACATTGCCCTTATTGAGAAGGTAGACAATCAGACCATTAGGTTCTACTGGACAGAGATCAATCCATATGCACCAATTGGTTCTGGTCTTGATGCATATCCAAAGCACTGGTTTGAGAAGAATGTCCTTCACAAGACTTTGACATTCCCAGCAAAGTCTTACTTCATGACAAAGATTACAGAGGATGGAGACTACATTGCCGATCAGTCCATCCTTATTTCTAAGGACATTACAAACTTCATGGCCTCCAAGGCAGAGGACATCATGGCTTCTTCCTTCAACGATAAACCACTGGGCAATGGTGCATATGAAATTTCCAGATGGCAGAAGGGTCAGTCCATTGAGCTTGTTACAAACAGAAATGCATGGCTTGGCCGTGGTCTGTTTGACAAGGTTATCTTCTCCTTTAAGTCTCCTGAGACAGCCCAGAACGAGCTGCGTTCCAAGAGAGCCGATGTCGCCATCATGGTTATCAACGCTCAGGCAGCTCGTGCTCTGAGAAAAGAGCAGACATTTATGAGAAACTACAACCTTGTAGATATGGGTTCTGCATTCTGGGAACACTGGACAGTCAACTTTGACGATCCAAATAACTTACCAGCTAATCCAACATACAACACACCATACAACCACCCACTATTCAAGTATAAAGAGGTTAGACAGGCTCTGTCTTTCGCTCTGAACAGGAAAGAAGTTATTGACCGTGTCTATTACGGTGGCCGTATGGTATGTCACTCCTTCATTATTCCTGGCACATGGCCATACTGGAGAGATATTGACAAGATCGTTAAGTACGATCCATCTAAGGTTGAGCCACTGCTTCTCAAAGCTGGTTTCACCAAACAGGGTGGCGTATGGGTATCTCCAGAGGGCAAGAAGTTTGAGTTCTCTGTTGTGACAACAACAAGATCTGATCGTAAGCAGTCTCTGGAGATCTTTGCACAGCAGCTCAAGAAGTATGGTATTATCATGCACCCAGAGACACAGACAGCCCGTACGCTCTTTGGTGAGACCATTTGGATAAGAGCCTTTGATGCAACAGAGTTTGCATGGGGTTCTGGTTCTGCTCTTGAGCAGGGTGGAAGATCCCTTTATCACTCTTCTCAGATTCCTGATCCTGCCAACGATAAGTGGGGTCAGAACCTGTCTGGATTCAGAAACAAGGATATGGATGCAGCTATTGACATTGCATTCAAGAATGTTGACCGTAAGTCCAGACAGAAAGGTTACATTGAGATGCAGAAGGTCTGGGCAGAGTGGTTGCCAGAGATTCCACTGTCCTGGTATGACACCCACGACGCCGTTATCAAGACACTTGAGGGCTTTGATATGGGCTTTGATGTAGGTGCTCACACCTGGAACATGGAGTACTGGTACAAGGAGCAGTAATATCTATCTACTGACTCTTATAAGAGGGGGAGGCATTGCTTCCCCCTCTTTTCTTTTTGTAAGAGGAGATAATAACCCTCTTTTCACTAATATCTTCTATATTCTGAGTGTCCTTTACCTCAGGGTATTATTCCTCTCATTTGCACATGTGATACTTTATGCATGCAAATATGTATATAGTATGGTAGGATTTATGACTTTTATGCATCTGGGGGGGCATTTTTTATCTGAATACTCATGTCGTGTTATAATATCTGTTGAACTATTGCCTGATATAAGGCGACATTATGAGGAAAGGGGTGTAGGGTAGTGTTAAATTACATTATCCGCAGGCTACTAGGGTTGATTCCTACTTTTATTATTATTACCCTCGTAGCATTTTTCGTGCTAACGCTCATGGGAGATCCATTTGAGCAGATGAAAATGAATCCACAGATTCCCAAAGGTCAGATAGAAAGACTGCGTAGACAGTGGGGATTTGATCAGCCATGGTTTATTCGTTATGTGAAGTGGTTTATTTCGTTTATGCAGGGTAATTGGGGTCCTTCTATTTCTCAGAACCCAACCGATGTGTACCATGCAGTAATGGAACGAATACCGATCTCGCTGTATTTGGGTATCTACACGATTATTCTTGAGCTCTTAATAGCATTACCGCTTGGTATATTTACGGCGATCAAGCAATACACTATCTGGGATAACCTGGTAACATTCCTCGTGTTCCTTGGTCTATCCATGCCTTCATTCTTTGCCGGTGTCTTATCACTTTACTACTTTGCAGGTGTTATGAAGATATTCCCCAACGGTGGTATAGGACCTGATACTTTTTACACAGCTGACTATACCTTCTATCAAGTTTATCTTGTGAGAAGTTATTACCTTATGCTTCCTGTTGTTATTTGGGGTATTCTGTTTTCAGGTAGTTTGCTGAGATATGTTAGAAGTGCTATGCTTGAGGTTATGAACCAGGACTACATTCGCACCGCCCGTGCTAAAGGTCTTCCTGAAGAAGTTGTTATCAGAAAGCATGCTCTCAAGAACGCCATGGTTACCCTTGTTACCATCTTGGTGCTTATGATTCCAGGCATTATCGGTGGTGGTATTATTACCGAGCAGATTTTCAATATTCGCGGTATAGGTAAACTGATGTGGACAGGTCTTAACCAGCAAGATATTCCCCTTGTTATGGCTATCTTAATTATCCAGTCTGTGCTGACACTATTTGCCAACCTGCTTGCCGATATTCTCTACGGTGTTATTGACCCAAGAGTGCGTTACAGCTAATGAAAGGGGTGAACTGAAATGGCTGAGAACAAGGTAAACAACGGAAAGCAGGAAAAGTCTTACTCATATTGGTCTATGGTATGGAGGAGATTTCGTAGGCATAAGCCCGCCGTTATATCGTTTGTATTACTTGTAATTATTTTCCTCTTTTCTTTCTTAGGGGGACTTGTCTGGCGTATTCCGCCAGATGAAACTGTTCCATATAGGGAAGTTTTTAAAGATGTTATTTCTCGTACCCAAAAACTATCATACTTCTCTGAACTCAATAAACAACCTATTTCCTATGCCGATGTGTCCTCTGACGATAAGCTGATGACTCTTCTTTATTCTGCTCCAGAACTTCAAAAGCCTATAGAGAATAGTGCTTTGTCTATGGGTGGAGTTTTTACATGGTTTAAGAACTTTACCAACGATGCCGAACAAATGGCAGCGCAGGCAAAACAGTATGATATTAGTGGAAAAGAGATGGAAGATGCTTTTTCTCCATATCTCTCTGTTATTTCCGTTGTAGGAAACGAGCTTCAGGTTTACAATCAGCTTCAAAATAGCGTTTATGGCCAGTCTTATAATGGTGAGTCTTTTATAGATATTTTAAAAGATGATCCTAAGACATTTGATATTAACAAGCGCTCTTTCTTTGTTGATACTGTAAACAACCTTCTAACTGTTATGCATTCTTCCCTGACTTTCTATCCGAGAAATGTCAATCTTCCTAAGGAATACACTGATATTTTCTCTAAACTGCAAAACAAAGAAAAAGTAAAACAGGCAGGGCAAACTATCGTGCAGATTGAAGACGCACTTAAGACATATAATGAGTATCTGGAGAAGCAAAATCTGTACTTGCAATCTCTTCAGAAGGCGTATGATTTTGTAAATAAGGCTTTTTCCTATGGTATAGAAGAACAGAAGGCTGCGCTTGTTGAAAAATATAAGAAAGATACCGGTTTTTACTCTGAGAAGGGGTGTGTCTTTGAAGATCCTTGTACTTTCTGTCAGGATCAGGGAACAGGTTCCAATCTTTGTGATATACCACAAGGTGAAGGTTGCACAAGTAATGTGGTGGACAAGTTGTGCGATGAAGATAAACTTTTTAATGGTACAGATGATGAGCCAGCTGTGTGTGACCTATGTGGTTCCCTTGGCTTGAAATTTTCTGATACCACAGATTTTAGTGAGATTGATGCTTTAGAGGATCCATGTGCTACCAAGATATTTATGGAGGAAAAGTGGAAAGGTGAATATGTTGAGCCTATCTCCGATGTAGAGCAGAAGATAGCTGCATATGAGAATTTCCCCAAAATTGCGGATCTCAAGGCACCCAAGAATATGCCTTCTCTGAAGGATTATGACTTTGTGAAGAAGTTTTATGATGAGGAAATTAACCGTATTAATACAGAAATTTCCTACTATAAGAAGATACAGGGGTCTATAAAGGATGCTTCTGAGTATGCACAGGCAGGAAAGAGCACAGCAATATCTAAACGTATGTTTGCCCAGAAGCTTAGGGAACTTTCTGGTGTAGATAATGAACAAGATCCTGTGGTTAAGCAGA
>JAMORD010000152.1 GCA_027063755.1 bacterium
GATCATTACAGCATCTTTGCCCAATACCACTTTAGATGCAATAACATCATCTGCTCTCAGCTCACCATTGACAATAAGCATGGTGGTGCTGATATCATCGCACTTGGCCTTACCGGATACCTCCATATGCTTTGTGCTGATATCATCACATGATAAATTGCCATTTACTATTACCTCGTCTACTTCAATATCGTCACCAGAAACTGCTCCTAAGATCTCCATCTTTTCACCAAATATATCATCACATTTAATGGTTCCTCGTACCTCTATAATAGAACTGTTAATATCATCACATGTTAGAAGTCCGTTAACGATGAGACGCTCGGCATGTACATCTTTACACATAACATTTCCATTGATGGTAATATTCTTACCGTAGAGATTGCTATGAGTTTTAAAGTTTTTATCTATGGTAAGGTTTCCTTCTCGTATATCTTCTAAAGTGATAACTTTCCCTAATTTAGATATTTTATCGGGGATAGTTCCAACAATGTCCATTGTCGTGTTCAGTGTTGAACCAATGATCTTTCCAACCATAGAACCTATTGGACCTGCAAGCACTTCCACTTTGCCACCAACCAGTGGTCTACTACCTATTTCCTTTGCTCCTACGATTTCTAAGTTGCCCTTTATCTCTCCTCTATACCATTTCACAGTGCCCCCAACAATATTGACATTGCCTGAAACAGTACCTCCAAACTCTATCTGAGATGCCACAGCATCAAGGTTGCCATCTACATGTCCTTCTAATTTCACTTTTCCTTTGACTATATCTACATCTCCTAAAACCTTACCCTCTGGTGTAATCCATATGTTTTCACCCATGCCACTAATACTGCCATGATATTCTTCTTTAATCATTCTCCATTGTATTTCTTCATTGACAGATTCTTCTTGATTGTTCTCTTCGCGGCTTTTTATAGCCTCTATAAGCACTTCTGCTTCCTCTGGGGTAATTTCTCCCCTCTGCAGTGCCTCTAAGACTTTTCTAATCTCCTCAGACATGTTTTCCACCCCCTTATGATTTTTTCATGCGCCTAATGGCCTCTTCAACACTAATCTTGCCCTCTTTAAGCAGTTTGAGAGGATCTTCGCTTTCTTCTGGCATTTCCTCTTCTTCCTCTTCAAGTAGTGTCATACCCATAGATTTCACGATCTTTTCAATTTTGCCTCTTAGGGCAAAATATCCTATACCCGTGATGCGCTCCAGTTTCTTTAGGTTGCCCCTTGCTCTGAGAAAGAGTATGACGAGTTCTGCATCTTCTTTAGGTAGTGTTGCCAATGGAGATAATTCAAATGTGCCCCTAATGGTGATGCCATCGTGAGGACAGTATAACTCTGTTACTTGCATTGTGTTTCCACACACAGGACATTTTGGTATATTCATAATTTTTCACCTCCTAACAAAATATTAGCACTAATTACCAAAATTGTCAAGCATGTAGAAAAATATTTGTGGAGTGTAGCAAATTTTATGGGGTGAAACACTTTTTAAGTGTCATGGCATTGGAGGGGGCATATCCATCGGCATCATTGTTGAAAAACACAAAGCCTTCTTTGTCTTTCATGTCATGGCACAGTTTTTCAAGGTATTCTTTAGGATAACTACCTCCATATTTTTTACCGTATCCATGAAGTCTGACATATACGACAGGTTGTGTTAGCCACTCTATAGGTGTGTGCATATATCTGCTTTTAGCTACCATGTGATAAGAAACAGGGATAATGCCAGTTGGCAAGGTCATATCGTGCCACAGCTTATTTCTTAGCTCAACAAATAGTGGAATAGATAGCTCTTTATGAACTGCTGCAATAGTGTGTAAATATTTCATTGTGTCATCTGATGGTTTAAATGAGTGGGGAAATTGCCACAGTATACCACCGAGAGAGTTTCTCATAATCTGAGTAAGTCTGTAAATATATGCAGAGATGTCTTCTTTATCTTTTGTAGACATGTGAGTGAATGAACGGTGGGCTTTCAATACAAATGTCAGCCCTGTCTCTTTGCCTACGGCTTGCCATCTTTTCAGGGTGCTTTCTCGGGGGTGTCTGTAAAATGTGGCATTAATTTCCAAGGCATCAAACAGTTTGGCATAGTAAAGGAGCATGTCTGAGGACTTTATACCATCTGGGTATATTTTCCCTATCCATGAGCGGTAAGAAAAACCCGATGTGCCAACTTTTACCATCTTAGTCCACCTCTACATGTTATTATATCTAAACAAGTAGTAAAGAACATTTGTATCTAAGAAACTTGTTTTTTTCTTTACATTTTATATTGTATTCTTGTTTTGGTGTTTGCACATGGTATAATGCATCTGCTATGAGGGAAAAGGAATTTATATCTTTCAAAACTACAAGGCATGTTAACTACGGGGTGGGTTATCATTTTGTGTGGATGTCTAAATCCAAAAAGCCCATATTTAGAAATTTCCTTATAAGCTCTTTAGGCAGTTTTATTATCTCCGTGGGAGATATTCTTTAAAATATGTCGGGGCTGTTTCCTATTTTATTGCTACAGCAAGTATTGTCTCTGGAGGTATAATAAAGAAATGCCAAAATCTATGAGATGTTTCATCATAGCACTGCGAAATGCATCTGAAAGAGAAAAGATTGTTCTTGGTTATCTCACATATCATTCGGGTAAGCTTTATAATCAGGCTTTATATCTTTTGCAGACAAAACAGGCTAAACTCAATATGTATGACCTTTATAGAAAACTGCAAACCTCCATTGTTCTTAAGGCGTTGCACTCAAGAACAGCTCAAATAGTGTTAGATGAAACTATTAGAGCCTATAAAAATTGGCTGAACTATATTAGGCACCCTGAAAAATTTAAAGGTAAGCAAGTAAATAAACCTCGTTTTAGACCGAAAAAGAAACCTCATAGGACTTTAATCTACGACAAAACAGGTTTCAGGATTAAGGGTACTAAGATACGACTTTCACTTTCTAAAGCCCTTAAGAAATGGCTGAAAAAGAAACATGATATAGATATTTCCTATCTCTGGATAGATACAGGAGTAGTTCTTAATGAAAAACTTGTTAGAAATATACAGATTGTCCCTAAGGGAAAAGAGTTTGAAATCCATATTATATATGAAGTAGATTTTTCTAATAAGGCACAGGAGAGAGCTTTTGCACAATCTAAGGCGATGGTGATAGATCCTAACACAGGAAATTTTATGGTGATAGGGATAGAAGGTGTCAAAAATCCATTTATTATAGATGGCAAAGGATTAAAGAGTCTTTTGAGGAAATATCTTAAAAAAATAGCTTTTTTACAGAGTAAAAGAGATAACTTGAAAAATAAAGGGCTATATTATGATGGGGTAGAAGCAAGAATAGAAAAGTTGTGGCTAAAGATAAAAAGGTTGCTACGCTATTTTGCTCATACTGTTTCTAATGTAATACTTCACCTTGCCATGAAACACAAGGTCACTCATATCTATATAGGGAATGCGGTACAGAACAAGAACAAACCCAGTAAGTTGAGTAGCCTTGTAGATCAAATGTGGAGCTTGCTACCTCACGGTAAGGTGAAAGAATACTTGCATTATAAGGTAGAACCTTATAGTATTATTGTTGAATATATAGATGAGAGATTTACATCAGGAGTGGATTCTACCCTTGAGGTGGAGGTTACAAAAGCTCATTACACTCCTGAGAAAAGGGAGAAGAGAGGGTTGTATAGAACTGTTACTGGATATCTCAATGCCGATGTAAATGCTGTTAGGAATTACTTAAAGAAGCTGGGGAAATTTGATACCGTCATGGGAATGGCACAACCTGTTAGAATAAGAATGTTTAAAAGTATCTCCGTAAGCTCCCTATACTCACAGATAGGGGGTAGGAGTAGGGGTGGCGTGAATCTGCCCGTAGTGATAAGGCACTCTCGGAGTGCAAACTCCTACGAAACCCTGTATCTCTGATGTAGGGTAATTCACATCCTTTGGTAATCTCTATCTTATGTTTGGGAGGGGAGAACATGGAGATTGTTGCCGAGGTTAGAAGGGGAGAACTTATAGAAAGCTATCATTGGGGGAGTGTTGCCGTAGTAGACAGTAATGGCAATCTGCGGTATTTTTTCGGTAAGCCACTCATGTATATACACACCCGCTCATCCATGAAACCTTTTCAGGCGCTACTACCATTTATTACCGGTGCCATAGATAAGTTTGACATTACCGATGAGGAGCTGGCTGTTATCACTGCATCGCACAATGGCACAGACTATCATAAAGATCTTGTTCTTGGCATACTGAAAAAGGCCGGTTTTACAGAGGATGACCTTGAGTGTGGCGTTCATATGCCATATGACAAAGAAACAGCAGAGCGTATGATGAGAAATGGCGAGAAGCCTACACCTGTAAGAAATAACTGCAGTGGTAAGCACTCAGGTATGCTGATATCTGCAAAGGCTCTGGGTATAGACCATAAAGGTTATCGCTTTCCCCATCATCCTATACAGAACAAGATAAGAG
>JAMORD010000153.1 GCA_027063755.1 bacterium
TCCCCCATTTTCTCTTATCCTATCAAGTACCTCCGGCATATCTACCGTTTCATCTTTTTCAATATGTCTATAAACAGTCTCTGCATTGACAACATAAATCCCAGTATTTATAAGGGAATCTATATACGGTTTCTCTCTCATACCGGTAAAGTAAGGTCCATCTGTTTCAATAACTCCATATGGCAAACGATTTTGCAAGAGATAACCAATGATTGTGGCATCTGCCTCATGTTTCTGGTGAAACTCTATAGCTTTGGTAAAATCAACATCTACTAAAATATCACAATTAGATACTATAAAACTTCCCTTCAAACCAAACTCTTCCACGACCTGCCTTAGGCTACCAGCAGTTCCAAGAGGTTTATCTTCTATAATCCAATTCACATCATAAGGGAGATCCGCATCATCTACCCACAACTTTATAATCTCTGCCTTATATCCAAGAGTAAGAATAAACCTACTAAAACCCTGCTTGTAAAATCTGTCCATAATAATCTGCAAGATAGGTTTATCTCCAATAGGAATAAGAGGCTTGGGTAAAATCTTGGTAAATGGATCAAGCCTTGTTCCCTTGCCACCGGCCATAATAACAACAGGAATATCTATTTTCTCTTTAGACCCTTCCCCATCAACAAAGTCCTCTAAAAACAACAAGTCTATAACCCTTCCTTCATCATCTACAACAGGAATACGAGATATACCATGCTCTCTAAACAAACGCAAGGCATTTTTCTTACTCCACGGATACTTAAGCACCTTAGGAGATGTATTCATAACCTTGTCTACCGTATCATCAAGCGATATTCCCCTGAGTATAGCCCTCCTTATATCACCATCTGTAATAGTACCGATAAGCCGGTTTTCATCATCTACAACAAGGAGGATTTTTTCTCCTGTGTCATTCAATTTAGAAATTGCTTTTCTCACAGAAAACATATAGTCAATAAATACATCTGCACCTACCATTTACCACACCTCTGGTAGTTTAACCATTCCCTTTCCTACTAAGAACTCAACAAAGCTCCAATCAACTTCAGTATCTATATCTATAGCCCCTATCTCATCCATCACATAAATTTTTTGCTTTAATGAAGGATCGGTGGCAGAAAGAACTCTATCAATAACAGGACGTCTATAAACATATATAGACGCATTCATTTCATATACTTTAGGAGCTTTTTGTCGAGCAAACACTTTAAGTCCTTCCTTTGAAAGATGTGCATATCCATTCTCATCTAACTCCACCATATTAAAATAAGGATTTTTCCTAGCAGGAGAAACCGAATAAACAACATCAGCCTGTTTATCTTCTTGAAGAATATTAAATGCCGTAACAACATCATTGACTGTTCTAATAGGTGCGGTAACATCTAAATCTACAACAAAACTATACTTCTTGTTGTTCAACTTCTCTATTTCTGATACCGCATGCCTAATGGCCAACATCTTCGGTGTATCATCCATCGCAAGTTCAGCAGGACGCAAAAAAGGAACATTCACCCCGTACTTCTCGGCCACAGCAGCAATATCTGGCGAATCAGTTGAGACAACAATATCGTCAACATCAACAATCCTTTTAGCAACAGAAATAGTATATGCAATAAGCGGATGACCTTTAAGTTCTCTTATGTTTTTTCCTTTGACTCCTTTTGATCCACCTCTTGCACATATCGTAATAACCGTATTGTCAAGTTTCATATCCTCCACCATCCTACAAAGTATTTTCATAAAAACGAAATACAAATCCAAGAGTATCAAATGCATTGCATATATCGTTATCGCTAATTATTTCACCTCTGATTATTTTCCAGAAATGTTTCAACTCTTCTATATGCATATCATTTCTTTGGAACTCAAATCTCAAAAATCTCTCAGAAAATCTATCCCTTACATATACATATTGAGAAAGTATATCAAATCTCGCAAAAAACCGTGTAGAACGAACTTCAAAGAATCTATCAGGTTTCAAGCTAAAATAATCTACATAATAGTCTATAAGAATCCCCTCATCAGTCCGAAAAACTCCAAATACAGTATCTTCTGCCCTTAAATCTAAATCACTAACATATGCATTTCCCCAAATACCTTTAACAGGATTCCCCCATAAATACCTAACATAATCCATTTCATGAATCAATTCCAAGGCTACCCCACCACCAAGGGCTCTATCTGCACTGTAGTGCTTGCTATAATCAATTCCCTCTCGCCAGTCAGGTAGATGTGATGATGCACAAATTCTAACCATCTGAAGTGGTTTCCAGTCATCCTCTTTTAATTTGTAAAATTTTATAACTGGTGTATATCTAAGCGGGGCAGCCACATAGGTTACAATTCCCTTTTCCCGTACCAGTTTACACAAAACTTCCCTATCCTCAATCTTATTGGATACAGGTTTTTCTATAAAAATATACTTTATTGAAGAAATCTCAAGGAGCCTCAACAAATCTTCTTTATGCATAAATGTAGGAGTAGTTATAAAAGCTATTACAGGTTCCCATTTTTCCACTTCTTCCCAAGAATAAAGGCTCACATCAACAAGGGAGCTATGCTTTCTACTTTTTCTACGTAATACTCCCACTACCACATCATCACCATATAAGCTCTTTATATTGGAAGCATGTCTTTTCCCAATAGAACCCAATCCGGTCAACAAAACTTTTTCTACCATGCGGTCCATCCTCCATCAACCATAATATTCTGCCCAGTAACATATAATGAAGCATCAGACAAGAGATAAACCACCCCCCCAACCAAATCAACTGGAGAAGCCATTCTTCCCAAAGGCACCAATTTTTCATATCTTCTAACAAATTCTTCAGGCTGATGATCCCATACCCCTCCTGGAGATACGACATTTACCCTTATTCCATACTTAGCCAAATATGTTGCCATATATCTTGACAAATTAATAATACCTCCCTTGATAGCAGCATAAACAGATGGATTTTTCATATCAGTATTCTCATAGATAGAAAAATTAGGACCAACAACACCATAAGTTGAACCAAAGTTAATAATACTTCCTTTTTTCCCATGCTTTATCATACTCTCTGATACACACTTAGAAAGCCAAAAATAGGATCCTACATGCATTTCCAAGTTCTTCAACCAATCATAAATATCACTATCCAAAAAATCATATTTTCCATAAAGAGAAGTCCTCGGATAAGCCATATTCACTAGCCCATCTATACCATGCTCTCTATCTCCTATACTTTTTATTATCTCTTCAACTTTTTCATAATCTGTAACATCTATTTCTATAAATTCCAACCTATCATGTTTAATATCACACGCAAAATCCAAACAAATAACACGAGCCCCTATTTCAAGAAGTCCATCAACAACCGCTCTACCTATCAATCCATTTCCGCCAGACACTATTATAAGTTTCGAACTTAGATCAAATTTTTCCTTTATACCACTCACACCAAGTCCCCCCAATCTAATCTCTCATATTTTTTCTTATCGTTTTTCAGCACTCTACCAACAACAAATTCAAACTTATCAGGTGAAATACCCTTAGCAGGTCTTACAAATATAACATCTTCTCTTTCTATAACTTCGCCTGTCTTCTTATCCTTTATAAGCATTGCCCCCCGTCTGGCAAATGACGATATTTCCTGTTCTCTCTCAGGGCTAATTCTCCACCCTTTGCTTCCCTGAGACTTCCAAACCTCATCAGCAGCTTTTCTAATAATTTTCAGCTCATCAGGTGTCATAGATACTGCCTGATCAGGACCTGGCAATGATCTATCAAGCGTAAAATGTTTCTCTATTATCTTCGCTCCCATGGTAATAGCAGCAATGGGAACATGAACCCCTATGGTATGATCGGAAAAACCAACATCAATATCTGAATATATTTCCATAAGCACTCTCATAGAGTTAAGATTAATCTCTTCTGGATTTGGTGGATATATAGAAACACAGTATAAGAGAGCCAAAGGAGTGTTTCTTTTTCTAAATATCTTTACAGCCCTATCAACTTCCTCCAATGTTGCCGTACCTACAGATAAAATGGTAGGCTTTCCTCTCTTTGCCATTTCCTCAAGCAAGGGTAGGAATACCACATCGGGACTTGCAACTTTATACACAGAAAAACCTAATTTATCAATCCTATCAAGATCTTTGAGAGAAAAAGGCGTTGAAAAAATCTCAACACCAAGTTTTTCTGCGTATTCCTTCAACTCCATAAATTCGTCATCTGAAAGAGCAACCTTTTCAAACAGTTCACGAAGTGTAATTTCCTCATCTTCCCAAGTTATTTTATTACTATCTAAAATATCGGGAGCAAATACATAATCAGGCATAAAAGTCTGGAACTTAACAGCATCTGCGCCAGACTCAGCAGCAGCTGCAATAAGATCCTTTGCAAGACTAACATCTCCATTGTGATTTATACCAGCCTCCGCAATAATAACAGGTCTTTTACCAACATCTATACCAAACCAGATCATAAAACTCCCCCCTTA
>JAMORD010000154.1 GCA_027063755.1 bacterium
CTACCGGGATACAAGAGCCAACATAATATTGTGTATTGGCATCAAGACTTTTATGTTGGGGTAGGGATATCGGCATGGGGCTTTGTGAACTTTGTGAGATATGAAAATCTGCCTACGATCAACAACTATCTTGTAGGAGATATTCGGAGGACATACGAAGTGGTAAGTAGAAAAGACCTTTTGGTGGAGTATGGTCTTATGGCACTGAGGCTGATAGGTGAGGGTATCAACCGTTTTCGCTGGGAGAGACTTGGGGGAAGTTGGAGTATCCTTATAGGTAGAACAGTAGATATAGAGTGTGTGTCAGTGTCTGATGACAGATTATTTATAAAAGACAGCCCTGAATGTATTATGCTTTCAAATACTATTATTGAGGAGATACTTGAGCCATGGTTATAAATGGACTAATTGATATATCAATGACGGCTTTGATAGGCAGAATGACCACAGTGGCTTTTATAGGTGATGTTCCTCTGTTTAGGCCTATGTCTGAAAAGAAACTCCGTTATACACTGAAGAAATATTCTCCCGATGCTTTGGTGTTGTTTATCAAAGGTAATACCTTAGAAGACATATCTGCTTTGCTGGATATACACCCTCATATATGGCTATTTGCCTATGACTATAACATTCTCAAAGTATTTGCAGATGGGGTTGAAGGGATAATGTGGCTGATTCCTATGGATACACAGCTAAAAGATGATATAGAGAACTTGCATTTTCGGGTATCAGAAGATGTATTTAATACAAACAGAAGATGGTTTGTAGGTAAAGAAAAAAGGGTGGAAGTAGTCTCTCCCACCCTTAATGAGATTTTTCAGAAAAAAAACGGTGCTCGTTATCGCAAATTTTGGCTATAGGAGCGGAATAAGGTCAGAAGCTGTAATAACACCTATAACCTTACTGGTTTCCTGACCTGTTTCGGTAACAATAAGCATACCCATGGGGTTTTCTTTGAAAAACTTGAAAATCTCTTCTACTGTTGTTTCCTTGCTTATGATATGGGCATCTTCAATATATTCTTTGATATCTCCGATTTTCAGATTTTCCCATTTTTCTACTTTGGCGTCTGCCAGTCTACCAATGAGTCCTTTCAGTGACAGCATACCTATGATACGAATACCGTCCATGACAGGAAGTTGTGAAAATCCTCTTTCCATCATGATCTCTTTGATATAACCTAATGTATCTGAGACATCGGCGATAACGGGTCGGTTGCTTACAAGATGTCTTGCCTCTTTAGCATTGTGTTTAATAAGCATTTCAAGCGTGGTAATAATAAAGCGAGCTGTCTGTGGTTTTAGGAAGAAACCCTTAGATGTGTGTAAGCACGATTTAATGTCGCATATTTCCAGAAGAGACTTTTTAAGATATTCGTCGCGAATAAAACCTTTTTCAGCGAGCATTTCTATAAGTGTTTCACCATCAATATCACCTGTGTATTCAATACCATAATCTGGTGCAAAATCCCTTAGTAAATTTTCAATGATACCCAGTGCTTTCCTACCTGCTGTATCTGGTTCGTCCATGAGCAGGTCTTTGACTTCAATTAGCAGCGGCATATATTTTTCCAGTTTCATAGTGATCCCCCCTTTTATTCATTATTATCTCATAACTTTCTTTCGCTTTGTAGGAGGATCTGACCAGTGGACCTGATACAACTACAGGTATGCCTATAGACATGCCGTATTCCTCATATTCTTTAAATTCTTCAGGTGTTACATACCTGTGAACAGGTATCTGCTGTTTAGATGGTCTGAGATATTGGCCTATTGTTACGATATCAACACCTGCATAGTACAGATCTTTTAATACCTTAAATACTTCATCTTTATTCTCACCAAGACCAACCATAAAGCCAGATTTTACAACAGCATTGGGGTAGTGGTCTTTAACATATCGTAGTATATCCAGGGATTGCTGATAATTGGCACCGGGACGAATATTTTTAAATAGTCGGGGCACAACTTCAACATTGTGGTTCATAACATCAGGCTGGGCTTCCATGACAATATCTACAAGTTCCATATTACCCTTAAAATCGGGAATGAGCACTTCAACCTTTGCCCCTGTGATCTCTTTGACCTTTCTCACTGTCTCCGCATAATGGTGGGCTCCACCATCAGGTAAGTCATCACGGGTGACAGATGTGATAACGACAAATGACAATCCCAGCTCCTTAGATGCTAAAGCCACCCTGAGAGGTTCATTGGGGTCAAGGGGTTGAGGCATGCCTTTTCTAACACTGCAATATCTACATGCTCTGGTACATATATCACCGAGTATGAGAAATGTTGCGGTGCCATCAGAATAGCATTTCCCCCTATTGGGACATTTTGCTTCAGCACATACAGTAGATAAACGATATTTACTTAGCACATTTCTTACATGTCCGTAGTCCTGTGTAATGTGCATATGGAACTTAATCCAAGCAGGTTTACGCATAATATCTTCTTTCACATCTTTCACCTCACTCAATTTTATATCCTTGAATAATGGGTATAGCATGCATAATGGCGTCTTTTAAAGCTGGTATGATTTCCCGTGATGCTTTGGGAGAACCGGGTAGTGTGATAATAATAACACCTTCTTTGGTAATGCCGGCTATACCGCGGGAAAGTAGGGCATGTGGGGTCTTAGCCCATGAGATGTATCTCATATACTCGGCTATACCGGGTAGCTCTTTGGCAATAAGGGGTTTAATGGCTTCTGGGGTAACATCTCTTGGAGATACTCCTGTACCACCTGCTGTGAAGAGCACATGAACACCTGCCTTGATACCCTTTTCTGCTGCCTTTCTTATGTCTTCTATATTGTCTGGAACAATAACCTTATAGGTTAAATGCCAACCAAGTTCTTGACATATTTCCTCGGCAGTGGGTATAACTTTATCTTCATATTCACCCCTTGAGGCCCTATCAGAGCACACAACCACGCCAATTTTTACATCTATCTTAGGTATGTGGTGATGGTGACTCATTTTCTAATCCCCCTTATAAGAAATGCTTTATCGGTGATGGTGCCAGAGCCTTGGTTGGTGGCTTTGGCAACAAGCATACCCATAGGGTCAGAAACAATTTTAAGCCAGAGATCTCCAATAAGTAACATGTCATATTCCTTGGGTATGGTGGATTTTAGGGCAATAGATCCTGGAACACTGTTATTTATAACAAGGGGAAACTCATCGCCTACATTAGCCTCAATGTATATGCCTTCTTCTGGTAGTGATAGTATCTCTATTTCTTTAATGTTGTAATTTTCACCGGACATGAATATGTCGGCTATATATACATTTTTGGTAACACTCTTAAACATATCTAAGAGTGTTGTTAGTGATACGATATTGCCCAGTGTGGCAATAATACCAGGACATGCTGTGGCCTCAACACGGACATGTGATGTTATGTGGTGGTTATTGACCTCAAATTTGACCTCATATTTGTTAACAATAGAATCAGGAAGCCAAGGGGCCAGTATGTAACGGTTTTTAATGGCGTTTTCTGCAGCAAACCTTGCTGTTAGCAGTATACTATCTATATCGCCCTTAGGTGTTTCTTCTATGAGATTTTCTACATCGGGCCAAATTAGTTTACCTGTACTTTCTCCAGCTTTTATTCTCATAACACCATTCATATTCATTCCTCCGTAAGCAAACTAACTACAGTATGGTTAACCCTTACAACAGCCATATCGCAACGAGGGGTTAGCATTAATAGGAAGTGACCGCTCTCATCAATTTCCCTGTATGTTATTGTCATGAAGTGTGGTCCTACTTCTATATAACCTTTTGCATAGTATAAATCGGCGTCTGTGACAAGTAGTGGGTAGGAATTATCCTTCTCTGCCAGTGGCGGATAATTGCTGATGAACAATGGATCCAACTTTTTTATCTTGATATATTTCTGATCTGTGTTTACAGAAGTTTTTATAGATAAGATTTTTCCCAAATGTCTGCTTAGTGTGCCCGATTTACCACCAGATTTGTGAACAAGCATGCTTCTCTTAATGATAAAATGATAAAATGATTTATCTTGGTTGGCAGCAAATGTCAGGGCATATATAAGACTGCCAAGATAACCTTCAACTTCCATTCCTGTATACCAGTTTGCCCTTACTTGAGTAGTTACAAAGCATCTATCTTGGCTAATATCTGTTGAATCAGAACCTATGTATGTAAAGGGGATAGGATGAGTCATAGGAATAAATTGAGGAAGAAGTTTGGTTGCTATTGTACTACTGAGAGATGCTTTTACCAATGATTCTTTTACATGTTTGATAGCATTTCCAGTATGATTGACTTCTGTGAGCACAATGGCCTTTCGCGAAGTAACATTCTTGTCTGTTACATCTACCATGTGTGGTAACCCATTTTTAATGTGCGTTGGTTTCACGCTGTTACCCTCCTATATTTCTCATTTCAACACTCCATGCTGCTTTTGGGTCGCCGTGTT
>JAMORD010000155.1 GCA_027063755.1 bacterium
CTATTTAGGCACTATAACAAACATAACATGGGAAGGAACATCACTCATCTCACCCATAAAAGACCTATACTTTTCTGCCACCTCTTTGTATTTATCTAACTCTTCCTGACCTTTCTTCATCTCATCCACTTGTTCTTGCAATGCAGAGGCCATGGTTTTTAAATATTCGGCAGTTTCTCCAATAGAAGGAACTTCATGTCCCTGCATCTTTCCGCCATAAGCAAGAACTTTTAGCACATCTTTCATCTGTTTCATACCATTTTGAAGTTGAATTGTTCCTTCATATGCCCCATCAAGTCCAGCCTGTATCTGTGCAAGACCCTCTCTTAATTTCTTAATATTCTCTACCATCTGTTGAGCATCTCCGGCTTTCTGCTCAAGTGTCTGCCTCATCATGTGAACGCCATCGGCCATCTGATTGAGACCATTGGCCAAAGTTTTCAATGAAGGCAATGACACACCAGGCTGAATCTCTCCCCCATCGCGGAGTGCAACAATAATCTTATATTCTTGATTAACACCCTGTTTCAGCTGATTCACACCTCCATATAGTGCCGATACACCTTGAGACAATGAAGCTGTTCCCATATATGCCTGATTCAGACCGGCAGACAACTGTCCGATACCAGCATCAAGTTTATCCATAGCAGAAACAATCTGTTGCATACCACCAACCATAGAGGTGAACGATGTCTGCCATGTCTTCATCCCCTGCACCAGTTGGAGATGCCCTTTGAGTGTATCAGAAGCTGCTTTCTGATATGCCATAAGCACCTGGGCCATCTGTGGATCTGCTGCTGACACTTTCTGGGCAAGCTGAGAAAGAGAGGGAATTCCTTGTGTTCCGGTAGCAAGGAAGTGTAGTCCTTCTGTTTCCTTTTCAAGCCCTCCTACTATAGGTACAAGACCCGCCGATAATTTTTCAACACCACCAGATAACTGATGCAAACTACCTTTAAGTTGATGAGAACCATCTACTAACTGTTGCGATGCCTCGTAAAGCTTCCCTAATCCTTCCTTAGATTTATCAACGCCAGTCTGCAGCTGAATAACACCCTCTTCTAATTGGGATACCCCATTCATAAGCTGCTGATGACCATCGGCAAGACCAGAAATTATCTGATAATAACCATCAAGGGCTTTTGCCATTAGGCGAAGACTGTCTTCCATTTCCTTCAGTTTAGATGTATCCATACTTTCAGGCTGTGATAAAGCATTATCAAGTTGTGATACCATCTGAGATATACCATCTTCCATCTGCTTCAGGCCATAGGCAAGCTCACCAATCTTTTCTGGATCAAGATTGTCATAAAGTTCTTTAACAATCTCCTCTTGGGCATCTGGCAGCTGGGCTAACTTGTTTATATTATCTACAAGTTCCTGAAGTGGACCTGCCATATCTGGTAAATCCATATCCATAAAGTGAGGCATAACGATAATCTTCATATCAGGATACTGAAAATCTATGGCATGCCACTGAACATATGTAGATTTTTCCTCATCAAGTGCCATAACCATACCACTAACCTGATAATAGGAACCTACTACCATTGGTGGCATACTATCAGTCTGAACATCCCTTGCATGTGATGTTTCTATTTGGATATTTACCATACCTAAGAATGGCACATATGTATCATCTATCTTATAATTACTCTTCATTGACACAACAAGTTTTACCGTTCCCGTCTTACCAACAATAGTATTGGGGTCTACTTCCTCACCATTAAAGTACCATTTCAGCGAATAATCAAACGGCAAAACACCTGTGGTATAAGGAACATCGGCACGATAGTAAATGGTATCTGTGGCACTTTCAGCTGTTAGCAAGATCTTGCCATCATTGTATGTAGCATTTACACCATCGGTGTAAGGTTTCACCCTATCAACAGGTACATTGGTAGGAATGGACAGTTGAAGAGTTCCTTTCCCATCTGTCTTCAGCATATCTACAACGATTACCTTATCGGCTACACCTTTTTTATTAGCTATAACATACACTGTTTGCCAACGCTCATGGATATCAGTGGCCGACACGGTACTATTTTGGGCCCACACAAGGCCTGCTATACTACCTAAAAACAACGAAAGGATAACGGCAAATGCTATATACACCTTACGCTTCATGGTACACCCCTCCCTTCTTAACCTTGGTAATCAACTTTAATAGTGGTATGGCAAACAAGGCAACCATAAGCATTGAAACAATAGCACCTTGGGCCAAAGCATATGTAGTCTGTTTGGCAATAGGTACATCTGACATGATCGTAAGCGGTAAATTCATAAGGAACATTGTACCTGCCGATGTAAATATAGAGTGGAACCCATAGTGCAGTGTATTGGCAGCAGCCTCTTCATGGTCTCCTGTCTCTTTCAAATAATGCAGATATCTTGATGTAATATAGGCAGCATAGTCAATAGTAGCACCCAGCTGTACAGCGCCAAGAATAATAGGCGTTGTGAATGGGACATTACTACCAAGTAGAGCCACATTGAGCCATATTGCAGACTCAATAAGAACAACAAGTGCCACACCTATAAGAAAACTCCTGAAACCCAATAAAACAGTAAGGAAAATAAGCACCATAGCAATAAGGCTAATTTTCTTGTAGTCAGACAGTGCTCTATCCATAAGCACCACATTGAGAACTTTCTCACCTGTAAGGTATCCACCATATTTCTCTGCTTTATCCATAACAGCATATACTGGGGCAGAGTTTTTCAATATATCTCCTTGAAACTCCACATACGCTATTGTGTACTTCTTACCATCAAACTGCTTTTTTAATTTATCTGGAACAAGCTCCTGAGGTGTACCATCGGGCAACATTGTCAAATAATGTTGCACTTTATCTACCCCAGGTATAGACTCAAATTCTTTAAACACATCTATGGTTGCCTTATCTTTAGGCAAAATAAGAATACCATTAGACGATGATCCAAATACCCTGTCTGCTGTTCTTTTAGCCTGGATAGACGCCAAATTATCGGGCATAAATGTATCAACATCAAAATTCATGTTTGCCGTATGATAGAGATAAAATGCGCTACCAGCAACAATAACAAACACAAGAACCATCACCGTAGCCCTTTTTGCTAGCCAACGTCCCAATCCCATAGGAGGATCAATTTCTATGGCCGGATGTCTAAGGAATAGGATAACCTTATCAAGAATAGCCAACATTGCCGGCAAGAATGTCAATGTCAACAAGAACGAAATGACAACACCGCTCATAAGGAACCAACCCATATCTCTAAACATGGTAAGACTTCCAAATGTCAGGGCAAAGAATCCAAAGAATGTCGTAAGCATGCTAACAAGAATAGACTGGAATGAGTTCTTTATGGCTGTAATAACAGAATGTTCTATGTCTTTGCCTTTCTTCAATCTCTGCTCTCTGTATACTCCATATAGGAATAAACTATAATCAAGTGTAACAGCTATCTGCAATATAGCAATAATCGTAACTGTAAGATAATACACCTGACTTCTCATTACAGAAAGCAAGGCAATATTTATCAGTACTCCTAAAAGCATATTCAATATTATGACAAATGGTATAAGCATAGATGGAAATGTAATTAAGAGGAATATCAGAACAAACAGTATACCAAATAAAACATATTTTATATTTTCCCCCTGATACCGGTGTCTCATCTCAAGGGACATGACATAGTTTGAGGTAAATGCTGTACCCGGTGGCATAGCCTTCTCTATCTTATCTATGATCTGCGACATTTTTTCGCTATCACCATATGGAACACTTGCCGAAAGCATAATCTGAGTTTGAAGATAACCATCTTTCCAAAACATTTCTTTACCATCATCAGACCATACTTCTGTCGGCTGATACACATCGTAAAAGTCACCTATCCAATTGACATCCTTGACCTCGGATAACGACTTCGTATGTTCTATATAACTCTTTACATCTACAGGATCAGAGACACTGGGAGTTATAGCTGTGAGAATATCGGCCATACCTTTATCTTGCTTGAGAATATTCATAGCCTGCACTGCGGGATCATCTTGGGGAATCGTATCAGAGATATCATAGCTCATATTAAGATGCGTAGAAATAACATAACCCGAGGCTATAGCCAGCACAAGCACAAAGACCACTATAAAATATCGCCACTTATATACCCAATCGGCAAACGCATCCATGTTTCACACCTCCTTACCGACCAGTTGGTATTAATAGCTATACACATCATACTACCAACCAGTTGGTTTGTCAAGTGGGATTAGTTTTCATATTTGGGTTATTGTGGTTTGTTTTTGTATTTTATAATAAAAGCAACTATATATAAGGAGGCAAACTATATGGAAAAAAAACCCAACAAA
>JAMORD010000156.1 GCA_027063755.1 bacterium
AGGCAAGAGATTAGAAGAGTATAGCACATTTGCCACACCGCAAACAGAAGATACATGGAAGATTATTGTGGGGCTTATAGAGAAACAGCTGGCCATACCAGGGCCTGAGCTGATGGGCAAACTTTATAAGATGAAACGCACATCACGGTCAGTGCCTACTACCATAGGCAGAGGACAAAGCAGATATGACATATTAGAAGAAGGTATATACCAGCTACTGCTCTTTGCCCCTATACATTACACCTACTTACCTCAAGGTTATGCAGAAGACTTCCACCCTCATATGGAAAAACTGGCAAGGTTGCTAAGGCACATTGTGGCATTCTTTGAAGAGCATGAAGAGAATGCCCCTATAGAGACTTTTCACACATACCTCAGGGCAGTAGATGAAGAGATAGCCAAAGACATATATAAATATTCAGATACCATAAATGCAGAAGACAGCGGACCACGCTTTATATGTCTTGTCTCTCGGTGGCTTATGCTTCGTTATAGAGACCTCATGCAAGAGAATATGAAAAATCAGCAAATGCTGGAAACACTGCAGAAAAAAAAGGCCGTAGTTGAAAAGATATATAGTCACCCGGACCTTGGTTGCACAAGGATGAAAAGTCATGAATAGATTGCAGTATTTGATAGATAAGATACAAGAAGCACAAACCATAGGCAAACATGTTATCACATTTGAAGAACTGAAGTCTTGGTTTAGGGAAAAATCTATAAGAACGGCAGAACAACCTTCCCTTACAGCACATCTCAGGCAGTGGATAAAAGATAATAACATACCAATACTGCTAAGATTCTCCCACCATTATGACCAGGGGGCTATAGCCCCAATAGATGCAAGTCATCAATACTATCATGTTATCTCTAACCTGTATCCCGAATTTTCATACCTTGAAAGCACCTACAATGTTGTAGATATTATGGAAAAGGCCATAGATGAGGCCTATAAGTCACTAGATAGCAACGCTCCATGGGAAATACACGATTGGGCATGGTGGTATATATCTCAGGCATTTTACAGAAAACTGTCAAAGAAAAAAACTAAAGACGAGATAGACGATATATTTACCTCTATGCCAGAGGCTGATGCTACCGAGACAAAAAGCGGTACAGCACTAACGATATTCATGAAGCAAATGGGCAGATACCCACTACTTAAGCCGGAAGAGGAAAAACAACTAGCCCAGATTATCTATAGATACCGAACAGAGCTAAAAAAGAAAGAGCTACAGGAAAAACTCCAAAGGGGAATATCACTGTCAGATGAAGAGATAAAGTTTCTCAAGACACATAGTCCCCTCACAGTAGATGAAGACCTTATAAAGACTCTGGAACCTCAAGCCAAACAGGCAATAGATAGATTTATTACAGCCAATCTTAGACTGGTTGTATCTATTGCCAAGCACTATGCCAGCAATCAAATCCCCCTTGAAGACCTCATAGAAGAGGGAGTGCTTGGTCTTATGAAGGCGATAGAAGACTTTAATCCCAATTTGGGCTATAAATTTTCTACATATGCCACATGGTGGATTAGACAGCATGTAGAACGATATATTGCCAACACGAAGAGTCAAGTAAGAGTACCTGTCCACATGCAAGAAAACATAAAGAAATATGAAAAGACATATGAAAATCTACTTGCTACGCTGGGGCGTCTCCCTTCAGACGAGGAGATAGCAAGGCAAATGGGCCTGTCTACCGACAAGGTGCAGAAGATCAAGCAGATAATGAAATATCAATATGTATACATTGACAGTGCACGGGACATCACACCATATGAGGTGCCAGATACACACCCATGGGCAAGCCCTGAAGAATATGTCATGAAAAAAGATATGGAGAGACACATCTTAAACATACTAAGTAAACTGCCAGAGCGAAACAGAGATATTCTCATGATGTACTTTGGCATAGGTGGATATAGTCCTATGTCTTTAACAAAAATTGGAGAGATATATGGTCTGAGTAGAGAACGGGTTAGACAGATTATCAACAGCTCCCTAAAAAAACTACGGCATAAGGCATATCTGCAGAAACTGAGAAAAGTTGCTCCATTCTATAGTCATGTAAGCTCACCAAATCCACAACAGCACACTAGAGTTAGATATAGGCCTGTATTTAAACCGGAAAAACACCCAGTATACACAGAAGTACACAGACTCATCAGGCACCGTAAATATTTCCTTCTCAATAGATCTCCTAAAAAAACAAGCCATCAACTCAAAGAGGCATCCTCATCACAAGCACATACATCTACCACATTTAAGATTGTCATACCCACACGGCGTATTAGACAGTCAATATTCCACATGCTGAAAAAACTCAGAGGCCAATGAGAAAAATATGTGAATAATGTTTGTGGTATAATGGTATCTAATCTGTGAGGGTAGCGTTTTGCTACTCTTGTTTTTGCTTTTTCTTTATGGGAGGTGGTATCTCTTGGCTAAAAGCATAGAGGATATCAAGGCCGCAGCGTGGAAACTTGTAGAAAATGCCATCAGTGAGGGTAAAGAGGTTATTACATGGGAAGATCTAAAAACCTGGTTTAGAAAGAAGAAAATTACCAAACAGTATCATCCAGAAGTGGTGGCATATCTGAGATACAGAATTAGGAAAGAAAATCTACCTGTGCAAATCGTGTATAGCACAGAGAAACCCGACAAAGAGGCCTTGTCGGAAATTAAAGAGCACATTGACAAGAAAAAAGATCTCTTTCTATCAAGAAAAAAGGGACATGTCCATGATGCCACAATCATGGACTCTGTAGAAGACATCAATGAAGAGCACTTCCGCATTCTCCACGAATTGGCTCCACAGTTTGCCGCATTTGGTATTGAACCCTTTGACATCTATGACAGACTGGAGGAAGCCATTAGAGAAGCACAAGAAAAATACTCTTGGAACATGCCATACACATTTGATGACTGGGTATGGTGGTTTGCATGTGAGAAGATGAATAAGATTATTCAGCGCAGAAAGAAGAAAAAATCTTCATCTAAGAAGAAAAAACTCTCTAAACGGGATATCACCCACTTTAAAAACATATACGATAAAGAGGGCACACTAACAGAAGAAGATATTGTTTCATACTACGGCAACGATGCCGATCTTGACTACATTAGCAGTGAACTAGAAGAGGCCGGTATGACAGTAGGCGATGAAGTGGGCGAAGACCTGTTTTCCGAGATACACACATACTCCCGTGCCCAAAGAGCACTGGGGCTTGTGCAGACATATTTACAGGAGATTGGACAGGTTAATCTACTGACAGCAGATCAGGAAAAGGCCCTGGCCCAGAAAATAGAAGAATACAATACCCTTCAACGCAAGAAGGAAATACTGGATAAGAGAGACAGGGGCGAAGAACTGACAGAGGAAGAGTTGGAATTTCTTAAGGAGCATGGCGATGAACCTGTTGATGACTGGGAACTTGAAGTATTAAAAGAAGAGGCAGAATACGCATGGGAAAGGCTCATCGTCTCCAACCTTAGGCTGGTCGTATCTATTGCCAAAAAATATACCGGTAGGGGCATGGACTTTATGGACCTCATACAGGAAGGCACCATAGGCCTTATGAAGGCCGTTGAAAAATTTGAATGGCGTAGAGGCTACAAATTCTCCACATATGCCACATGGTGGATTAGACAGGCCATTACAAGGGCATTGGCTGACCAGTCCCGCACCATAAGAATACCTGTTCACATGGTAGAAACACGCAACAAATATCTCAAGACAAAGCAGGAGCTTTATCACGAGCTTGGTAGAGAACCCACTACAGAGGAAATAGCCGCGGCTATGGGCATAGATGTAGAAAAAGTCAAAGACATAGAAACCACCATTCAAGACCCAAAATCCCTTGAAGCGACCATTGGTGATGAAGAGGATACACACTTTGGAGACTTCATTGAAGACCCCAACACAGAGAAGCCAGAGGAATATGTTGCCCGCAAAGAGATGAAGGACAACCTACGAAAGATTATTGAGGAATTACCCGAAAGGGAGAGGGAGATTATCAAGCTCTACTATGGACTTGATGATGGCATTGAAAGAAGTCTTGACGATGTCGGTCAGCACTTTGGCATTACAAGAGAAAGGGTTAGACAGATACTCCAGAAGGCACTGAAAAAACTCCGCTCACCACACAGGAGTAAAAAACTAAGAAAACTCATGAGAGAATGATAAAGAAGGGGGCCATAGCCCCCTTCTTTTTATCTATAGATTTACAGAAGCCCTTCTTTATATAGCGTTTCAAGGAAAGATGCTCCCGCTATATATCCCCTCTCAATGATCTCTCTTACCTTACCATACATAAGGTTGGTATAACCATTAAGATTAGGCGA
>JAMORD010000157.1 GCA_027063755.1 bacterium
GTCGCTGTCTCTCTTCCTCAAGTAGTCTCTCCCTAACAGAGGCAAGCCTCTCCTCCACCTCTTTCCTGAGATCATTCAGGAGCTTACCCATAGCCTTTTTCTCTTCTGGGGGAAGCTCCTTTAGCTTCTTAAAACCCTGCTGAATAATGCCCTTTTTACCTAAAAAGCGCACCCTTAGAGCTTCAAGCTCTTCAAGGGTGCGCACATTTTTAAAACTCTTTAGTAGCTCCTCACGAATGGAGCGAACATCCATGATTATAAGGCCTCCTTGACTCTCTCCACAATAGCCTTGAATGCCTCAGGATCGGTCACGGCAAGCTCTGCAAGGGCCTTTCTGTTAAGCTGAATACCGACCTTCTTCAGACCGTGCATAAACTGACTGTAAGACAAGTCATACTGTCTCACTGCTGCATTGATACGAGAAATCCACAGTCTGCGGAAATTTCTCTTCTTCAGCTTTCTATCTCTATATGCATGCTCTCCAGCTTTCAGAAGAGCCTCGTTTGCCCTTCTAAAACTGCGGGAGTGGGCTCCATAGAAGCCCCTTGCCATCTTAAGTATCTTCTTATGTCTCTTTCTGCGCTGAACGCTGTATTTTACTCTCACCCTTCATCCCTCCTTACTTCTTCTTCATACCATTGAGAAGATCTGCAAGCAAAAATCTCTTCTCGTGCGGTGCAACAGACATCTTAGACAGTCTGCGAAGTCTTTTCTTGCTCTTCTTTCTGTTCAAGTGGTCTTTACCACTGTGTTTATACATGATCTTACCCTTTCCTGTAATCTTGAAACGCTTGGCTGCTGTTCTGCTAACCCTTGCCTTACCCATCGTTTACTCCTCCTTTCCTTTCTCTTCTCGTCTCTCTTTACGATGCCTTGAACGAGCTCTCTCCTTTTGACGTTGACCCCTGTCTTTCTGTTTGACAGGGTGAAGCACCATAGTATACCTTTTACCCTCCATAGAGGGCTTTTTCTCCACATAACCTACATCTTTCATCTCTTCTGCAATCTCGTTAAGAATCTCTTCTGCTCTATCAAGGTGAACCATCTCGCGACCTCTTATAAAAATACCTACCTTTACCTTGTCGCCATCTTCCAGAAATTCTCTGATCTTTTTCTTCTTGACATTGAGGTCGTGCGTATCTATGTTGTATGTCATACGAATCTCTTTAATTTTCATTACAACCTGTTTCTTTCTGGCCTCTTTCTCCTTCTTTGCCAGCTCATATCTGTACTTGTCATAGTTAATGAATTTGCAAACCGGTGGATTGGCATTTGGAGCAACTTCAACAAGGTCATATCCCCTACTACGGGCCATTCTAATAGCCTCTTCAAGCACCATAACGCCAACCTGCTTACCATTCTCATCTACAACTCTAACCTTGTCTGCCCTAATCTGCTCATTAACCCTGATACCATTGTCTTTGTTTTTCTTCAAAGAAGAAACACCTCCTTATATAATAAAACATGCAGGCATATACACAACACAAAGCCTGCAACGGCAGATTTGCAAACCTCCTAAGCCTTTGGCCGGAGGTGGAGGGCCTGCCACACCTCACTTCATGTTCGCATATGTATTATATCACAGGAAAATCGGTATATAAAAGAACGGAAAATACTTACCCCATAACAGAGTTTTTACAACCATTAAAAAAGTCCTTGCATCTTTCATAAGTGGTATAATAATAGTGTCGCAGGGAAATGTTAACCTGCAGTTCTTAACAAAACTTACGGAGGTGAGCACTTATGAGGAGGAGAGAAAGAGGTTTCACATTAGTTGAACTCATGGTAGTCATCGCTATCATTGCACTCTTGGCAGCTATTCTGTTCCCGAATCTGACAAAGTCCATTCAAAAAGGTAGAATTAGTTCCCTTGAGTCCACAGCAAGGAATATCTACACAGAGATGAGTACATATTATGCAGATCATGGCAATTATGATGGATTGATCGACACAACAGATCCAAATGACCCCGATTTAAAAATTACAGATATCAATGCCAAATGGCCGTGGGGGGACGGTTCCGTTGTAGATCAAGCAAAGATTAAATACAAAGAAGAAACAGATTCTGGCATTCAAGAAGCAGTTATATGGTTTGAAATTCCATCAGCTGCAAAAGCCGTAGCAAACGACATGGCAACTGCAACCTGTTCTGAAATAATGCCTGGAGAAAGCGATTGGAAAGGTCATTCCAATGATAATACTAAACCAGCCGTTGTTATTGATCTTCGTGAAACAGCTTCCCAGGCAGTCTATGTTTGCAAATCAAATAGCTAATCCTCTGTTTATGCATTTACTTCAAAGCCGCCGCTTTGCGGCGGCTTTTTTTCACTAAAAACCATGGGGGATGGTTAATATGAGAAAAAACAACCTGCAGAAGCAAGAGAGCGGATTCACTCTTGTAGAAATGATGGTCGTTATAGCTATTATTGCCTTATTAGCGTCAATATTGTTTACTTCGTATGCCTTATACATGGAAAAAGTCCGTATAACAGCAATGTTTCATAATGGATACGAAATTAGGCGTACTCTACATATGTATTACAATGACCACGGACGATTTCCAGTCGATAGGAATGATGCAATAAACATATTGAAAAGCCAAATGGCACCTCACAACCTTCCATACCCTTGGCTACATACAACGATATTGGACAATCGCGTATATACAAAATCTTGCTACAAACCTATACCAGCGGGTTCAGACATGCCTACAGGTTACATATGGTTATGGCCACTACCAAACAAAACGCTGACAAATAAGGCCGCTAAGGCATTTTTCCCTGTTGTAAAAGAAATACCCTATGATACAAATTGCCCTAATGCCCCAGAGGGAACAAAGTATTTTATTGCCATCACATCAACACAAGTTTTAATTGTAGCAGAGGAAGAATAACCGTTATTTGTTTTCATTTCTAAATTATTTTTTTTCAATCCCCAGCATTTTGGCTGGGGATTTTCTATTAGACATTGCACAACAACCCTTACCCCCTCAAAACTTTGAGATATATCTCTCTCACTTCTTCCTCAGTAGGCACATAGGGGAGAGAATTTTCATACGCCTTTATGCGATGCATAGCCCTGCGGGTCCAGTCATTTATATCAATACGGGTGTCGGCACCCCACTCAACAAGGCTATGTGGAATATTAAATCTTTCTCTCAGGCTATATATGAACTCTAATATATCCATACCCAAACGGAGCTTCATTAGTTCCACCTTGCCGTGAATGAGTGGACCACCACGGGCAATATTTTTTTCAAGTACAGGGGGAAGAAGCAGCGCATTGATAAGGCCATGAGGCACATCTAAATCCTCAGAGATAGGAAAGCCAAGGAAATGGGTAAGTCCTACACCGGCATCGTTGATAACAATACCACCAAGCAGTGCTGCAAGGGACATATCTGCCCTGGCATCTAAGTCCCTCCCTTTTTCCGCAGCCTTGACAAAGCTTTTTTGCACAAGATATATGCCTTTGAGAGCCAGTGGTTCAATAATAGGATTGGAATGACAGGAAAAGTATCCTTCTATAAGATGGGCTACAGCCTCAAATCCGCTATATACCGTGTTTTCATAATCAAGGGTCACCGTAGTAGTGGGATCCACGACTGCCACTTTGGGAACAATCTTAGAAGAATATATAACATCCCATTTGCCATTTACAGATATTTGGGCATAATGGGTAACCTCTCCACCACTGCCTGCCGTTGTCGGCACAGCTATAATAGGGAGGGCCATCTTCACCTTACTTTTACCAAGATAATCCTCAATGATACCATGTCTGCTTACAGACGCAACAGCTACCCCTTTGGTGGCATCCATAACACTACCGCCACCTATAGCCATAAGCACATCGGCTTTCATCTCTTTAACAAGTGAGGCTATATGGTTAATAACCTGAAATGGCCTATGGTTATCCTCCAGAGAATATATATGGTAGTAAATATCAGCCTCAGAAAGCATGTTTTCCAGTTTGTCAAGTAACCCAGCAATACGCAAAGATTTTCTGGTAGTAATAACGAATACACTATCTCCCATAGTTTTTATGAGTTCTGGCAACACATCAAATGTGTCATTGCCAAAGATTACTTTAGTTGGCATAAAGTGCATAAACTGTCTCAACATTAGTCCCCCCCAAGCAGTTTTCTGATTTCGTCCATAAAGACAATGGGCTTCTCCATTGTCTTGGCCAGCAACAAGAGTACATTCGCATAGTGAAGTATACTCCTCCTATCGCTAAAATCCTCAGGATATCTTAAAACAGCTATTTTAAAAACATCTCTATCTAAGGGTATCACATCTTTAACCCTACTGCGCAACTTCACAATAAGTTTTG